>CAYITW010000069.1:0-4634 GCA_964366395.1 uncultured Candidatus Saccharibacteria bacterium | reverse complement strand
TAGAAAACCGGAAACCAAGTTTTTCGATAACCGCAATTATCTCTCTTGATTTCGGGAGTTTCGGCATAAAGAAAATTTTAAACCATTACTTGAATCGCAGAAAGCGACATCATCCTTCTCTTTGGAATGATTTCGTTGTGAGCCCGGCGATCCTCGATATGAAGTTCTATAACCTCCTCAATATTTTTAAGAACTTCATCAAGAGTTTTGCCTTGAGTGTAGCACCCTTGGAGCGCCGGCACATAGGCAAAATAGTACCCAGAATCGTCAAGTTCTGTGACAACTGGAAATTCATAGATTTTCTGAATCTTCTTTTTCATACTCTGTATTGTACCATACACAAACAAACGTCGTCAAAACCGCCACCTTTTTTCCTTGCCTAGATTCCATATTCCATATTCTGAATTCTCCTTCAATCATTCCCCTGCCTTCGGCAACTCCACCACCACCGTCGTGCCCCTGTCTGTGCCTGCGGATTCAATTCGCAATGTGCCATGATGAGCCTCCACGATCTCCTGCACAATATATAGCCCAATGCCTGGCGTTCGCTTTTCCATCATCTTTGCCTCCGCATCTTCCTTCTGACTTTGCTCCCATTTTTCTCCAAGCTCGCCAAGGCTACCCAGCTCACCACTCTCCCACTGCCTGCCATGCCCAGCATGCTCGCCAGCGCCAACTTTCTCCTCTTCAGTATTAACTTTCAAATTAAATCTCTCAAAAATAGACGTTATCTGTTCCCGTGTCATTCCAATACCTGTGTCAGAAACCGTGAGACGCATCTTTTTTGTAAGACTATCGTCAAACACAGCCACACGCACTGAACCGGGCGCTGGCGTATACTTGATAGCATTCTCCAAAATATGCTTCACTACTTGTTTAAACTTTTTCTCATCAATAGACACAAAAAATTCCTTTTCTTCCTCAGCTGTAAACGACATGTCAATTTTTGCTTCGCTTATTTCGTTTTCCAACTCACCGATAACACTCTGCGCAAAATCCTTAAAATTCACTTTTTCAAAAACGAGCATCATTCTCCCCTGCTCAATGCGTGATACTGTGAGCAAATCCTCCACAAGCGCGACAATCTTTTCGCTGGATTTATAGAGCTTCTCCATCGCATCGCGCGCGGAGTCGTTGATATGCCCAAACGTTCCCTCCAGGATCATGGAAGCGTACCCTTTTATAACAGTAAGAGGCGTGCGAAGCTGGTGCGAAGCAATGGACACAAACTCAGTCTTCTGCCCTTCAAGCATTCGCAATTTCTCATTCGCTATCTCCATCTCCTTCACAAGCCCCTCAATCCTCTCTCGGTCCCGAATATCCTTGTAAATGCCACGCATGAGGACAATGCTAAAAAACAAAATAGCAACAAATATTGACACATTAATTATGGAATCTGCTGTGTTCTGAGACGTAAACACATTGAACAAGAGGAACATGTTAAGCAAGAAAATCGCCAATTCAACGAGAACGAGTTTGATGTTGAAGAGGTGATGTTTTAGGATTGCGTATGATATCGCAAGAAGGAAAAATGATGAACTAAAATTGTCTATTGTTGTATATTCAAGGGTATCAAAAAACGACGGAAGTATAAAACTTACCCAAAAAGATGTTATAGCAAAGATAAGCAATCCAAATAATATAATTGAGATCTGCTGTTTAGGTATTTCCGTATTCTTACTTCGATATCCTAGAACTAAATTTTTTATAATTATAATTATAATTATAGAAAAATAGGCTGAGTATGCCGGGAAAAATCGCCCTACTTCGCCAATATATCCCCACATACTGACTGAGTCCAGCTTGAGAACAACGGACGTGGAAAAAAAAGTTAGAAGTGAAAACGCTACAGAAAGTGGGACAATGATAAATTTTACAAAGGTATGGACGTTCTTTTTCATAAAATAGAATGTCCACACCAGTGCCATCGTCGCGACGATAAGTCCCATGGAATAGGACGCTCTAAGCAAAGAAAGGCTTGGTAGAATACGCAAAAGGAAATTGCAAAAAATCCACAAACTTATGGATAAGGCGAACGCTAGAAATGCGTAGCTCTGCGCACTCCTCTCAGTTCTCCTAAACACAAAGATCCCAAGTAGGAAATTTATTACACTAAGTGAAAGGATAATGTATGGCATTATTTTTATTTTAAGCTTCTGAGGAGATTAAGATAATTTTGCGAAAAAATTTTGATTACCAGCTCATCATTTAACCCGCCAGGAGTATCTTGCAAGGCACATAGTGTCCGATAAATACTATACTTTATATTAAAGTATTTCGCGTCTGAGCCAAATACTATTTTATCACTATTCCGCTGATTAATTATCTTACTGATTAAATCTGAACTAACTCCAGCTGTATCTAAATACACATGATCATATCGCTGAAAAATCTTATTTAATAAGTACTTATTTGGCGTCCTTACATTATAACTCCCGATGTGCGCAAGCACAACCGGCATAGAAATGTAGTCGAACAAATTCCCTTCTTTATCGAAGAAATTCTCTAGTTTTGCGTACGATACTTTTTCAAAAGTACCTTCATGCGGTAAATATGAAACTCCAGAGTGGAATAATGCGTATAGTCTATGTTTATTCAGTAGCTCATAAAGTCGTACTAGCTTTTCTGCAAGTCTAGTTTCGTTATGAGATGGTACTGGATAGAATTTTTGAATATTTGGGTGTAGCTTAATCCCCTGTATTTTATATTCCCTCTTTTGTCTTAACAACTCTTCCTCAATAGAATCAACATCTACATTATGAATATCAATGCTTCCTATAAAAATAAAGCGTTCTGATTTACGATACGGAGTAAATTTATCGATATTAGTAATGGGCGCAACAGGAACAAGCACGCTGTAATCCACTCTAGATATATCCATTTCTCGTATCAAATTCTCATAATTATTTGTAGTAAAATTATGACAGATATTCTTTTTAATATATCCAGGTGTCCAGCGAAATAGTAGATCGAGGATAATAAGCGACAGAAAACTAAAATCCAATTTCTCTAACAAAGAAGGAGCTCTCGTCGCATGCATTTTTGTTTCTGTATTTATACACTCCCTATCACAAGCCCCAAGAACTTCGAAGGGATGCACATGTGTATCATAAACAATGAATTTATTGCGTGCTTTTAGCTCGTCAAAATATGAAATTAATTTATTCAAAATTAAATAGATTATTTTTTTTAAAAACCAACTTCACTTCTTGTTTTCATTAGAGCATTAAAGAATGTGTCGATCTGTTCGTGTGTGTGTGTTGACATAATAGTAATTCTCAAACGACTCTGCCCATGAGCAACGGCTGGCCAACGAACACATGGCGCAAAGATACCATATTCGAGCATTTTTCTTGATGCAGAAATTGCCTTTTGATCGTCGCCTATAAAAATAGGGATAATCTGAGTTTCACTTTTCAAAGTATCAAAACCATTTTCATTCAACATTTTTTTAAGGTAAGCAACATTCTCCAAAAGTTTTGCTCTCCTTTCCTTTTCAGAGTTAATAATTTCTAATGATTTTATAAGACCAAGCGAAATAGCTGGTGGTATGGGAGCAGAGAAAATATATGTTCTAGCTGTGACTCTCAAATAATCAACTAACTCTTTTGAGCCAACAACGAATCCTCCGACACCACCAAAAACCTTAGTGAATGTTCCGAGTGTTATTTCTGGTTGTTCTTTTAGGCTAAAATACTCGGCAGTCCCCTTCCCGTTTGCTCCAAGAATCCCCGTTGCATGAGCGTCGTCCACCATAACGGTTGAATTATACTTTTTTGCCAAATCCATTATTTTATCAAGAGGGGCAATATCCCCATCCATACTAAAAACACCGTCCGTAATTATCAACTTTCTTCCACCTTTTATTGATTTTAATTTCTTTTCTAGGTCATCTATATCACAATGCTTATAAATCAACTTTTCTGCTTTTGCAAGTCGTGCCCCATCAACAATACTGGCATGATTTAGTTCGTCACTAAAAATATATCCTTTGTTATTCGAAAAAAAATTTTTCGTAATATAATCCTTCAATGAAGTTGTCGGCAAATTAAAGAGTGCGGGGATGACTCCAGTATTTGCCATGTAACCTGTCGCAAAGATAATAGCATCTTCTGCGCCCTTGAAATCAGCAATTGATTTTTCTAGTGTTTTTTGAGGGCGAGTATTTCCAGAAATAAGTCTGGAACCTCCTGAGCCCATTCCATATTCTTTAACACCCTCGATAACTTCCTCTTTAACTCTCGTGTCTGTGGCAAGACCAAGATAATTATTTGAAGAAAAAATTAAAACTTTTCTCCGATCAATTACAATTTCTGGGTCAGTTGAAGCACCTTCAACAATGTGCATATCAGGATAGAGAGCTTCTTTGTTTATAAACTCAAGTGTTTTTTTAATATCTGGAATTATCATTTTTAAAATAGCACGCAAAATTATTATGTTTTATTTTTCATCCTTTAATTTTACCATACCACACCCCTCCCCTTTCTTCAAGGAAAATGTGGTTAGCGGAAATGGCGGAAGTGGGAACAGCCACCATTTATTACACTCATAGAGGATTGGGTTATTTAAGAAATTGTTCTATCACAGGTCGTGCGATTGGCGAAATCTCTACATCTGAAAGTTTATTGATATCA
>CAYITW010000068.1:0-4641 GCA_964366395.1 uncultured Candidatus Saccharibacteria bacterium | reverse complement strand
GTTATAAAGCTTCCCCAGATCAGGTTCTTTATATCCTAAAGACTTTGGGTCTTGATTCAAATTGCCCTGCAACCATTCATTGTGTTTTCTTTGCGCTTCAGCTTTCTTTTCAGATGAAACACTAGAATCGCTCAGGGTTTTATCGAGTGCCGCCTGTCTTCGCGGGATATCTTCTGTTAAGTATTTCTTCTTCACTCCCTCCAAAACCATATCTCCAAACATCATTTCTGCGATAGAAGTGGTTTTGTAGTGATCCTTTGTTACCTTATCTGCTGCATGTCCTGCTTTTTCATCATCACCATACGTCTTTTCTAAATAACGCACTTGTTTGCTAAAATCGAGTTGCTTGAATGTTGAATACGCATTTCGCAGGTCTTTTTGTAACCCCTCAAGAATTTCATTGAGCTTCTTTTGGTCTATTGCAAAAGTCTGACTAAATTCATCCCATATCCCAGCTTGGTCAAAATTAAACTCTCCTCCCTCCATAAGCTTCTGCAATATGGCGAAGCACTTCGACACGTGATCTTCGATGAACTTTGCGCTCGTATTGTCACGAAATGTAAGTCCATCAATGTCATCTGGGCGAATATTTACGTTTGCCCCATCCCCTCCTTGAATTCTATGCAACAACGCCTCTCCCTCGGTAGTCATCGCGCCAAGAAAGAAATCCACTCCAATGCGCTTAATTGTGGTTGTGTTATAAATATTACCCGCCTGACCACCACGACGTGATTGACCCTGTCGCATGCGGTAATCCAAGAAATTTTGGACCTTGGTCCACGCGTCAAATCCGACTGCCCCATCATCATTTTTCGCTCCAATTCCCGTCCATCTTCCCATGGTAAATGCCCAGTTCTCTACATACTCCGCGTCCTCATAGGAAATTCCCTCTTTTTCCATTATGGACTGTCTTATTTTTTCTCGAACTACAGTCTTAGAATCCAAATCTCGTTGCACATCGTTCCAAATATTAATGTATCCTATGAAATCTTGTTTGCTATCATCGTTTACCCCGCCTTTTTCTCCATTTTTGAACCACTCGTGATTCCACACGTTATCATCCATTCCCGTACCTTCCCTTCCGCCTTTTCCGGGAACCATCCAAACCCAAACATCTTCGCTCTCACCCGTTTCTTCATTTATAATCGTTTTACGAACCTCGTTGGGGCGCTCCCATTCTTTCCATGTCGCCCATTTAGAATCATCCTCTGGTGTAGTCGGAGCGTCTTTACCTGTATTTTTAAACGAGCCGTCTGACTGTTCCTCAAAAATCATTTTTTTTAGATTACCTTGCTTGTCCAAATATTTTCCCTCTGTATCTGTCCTATCTACCTTGTAGACCTGATTCAACGCGCGCTTCACCAGCTTTCCTCCAGAATACAATAAGTGTCGTTCTCTAAAAAGAGCTACGTCTTCATTTTCTCCTCCGTTGTCTCCATATACTTTCTTCAACATGTCATAATCATTCAAATAATAATACGTGAGGAGTGCTCGACGAAGCGCTTGGCCATTCTTGGTATTTTCAACCCGCATTTCCTTCGTTCCCCCACCCTCCAAACCAATCGTCTTTTTCTCCCATCCCGGCATCGTCAGAATCCATTCAAACGTAGATTTACCACTGGACAGTTTCGTAAAGGTGTTCTGGAAATACAACTGCTGGAGCACTTTCGCAAGCTCATCAGTTCCCATATTGGCACGATATATTGCATCGTTGTTGTGAGACGTACTAAAAAGCCATACCTCATGAAGCACTTGGTCGCGGAAAGTTCTATCTACCTTATGGGTGTCAGCATCAGTAAAATAATTATCATTTTTCATCATTTCGCTAAATGAATATGCACGTTGTCCGGTATAAATTTGAATCATGCTAAAGAGATCTATCTTGTCGTCAGGGGTAAATCCGTGCCAATACATGGCGCTATTTCGTATCCATCTCATGAAGTTATCCTGACGAAATTCACCGGTCTCAATATCGAGAAGTGCATGTGGCCCAATCTCAGAAAAATCTTCCTCGCGTTCCATAATCATCTTGCTTACTTCTTGGATACTTGCAGGTACTCGGTTCCAACTATTTATCCGTTCCTCATGCCCCGCCCGAATATCTTCAAGCAACCCCTCTATTCCAGACAAGAGACTCTCCCGAGTCGCACCTGCATTTATCACATCCTGTATCTGTTGATCTATAACACCTCTTTTTTCTCCAGTCTGGAAAACTAACATGTTACGAAGTTTTGCACCAAACTTCTTCCCCTTTTTGTCAGCCAACTCTGCTTTCAAATCAGCAACAGTTTCAATTTTTTTAATATCCTCTCTCATGTTCTCAAGCTGGGTGTCAGTTACTCCCTTTTTTTGCTTACTTTTATCTATCCTGTCTTTTAACTCCGCATGCACTCTTTGAGCGGTTTCTTCATGTAAATAAGATACTTCTGGTGGAATCCCTAATCTCGCCTGCTCTTCTTCCTCAGGAGTCAACCGGACATGCTCCTTTATTTCGTCGCTGGTGAGCTCTCTTTTAAGTCTATTTTGTAAAGAAGCAAGCTTCTGAAGTTCCCACTCTGCTCTTGCCATCTGTGCGACGCTCCCTCCATAATGCCGTGTTGCCTCAGCAACAGCGGGTTTTTCTTTTTCGCTTTTATCGCCCTCCAACTTGTCTATAAAATCAGAAACCTCTATAAAAAGATTGTTTGCTTCATCAGGAGAAAATTTACTTCGTATAGTGTTAATTAACAACCCCCTGTACATGCCAAAATCAGCTGTTTTAAACTTATTACTCACGCGCATGAGCTGATAGTATTCTGTGATTAAGTCGTTTTCGTTTTTTTCACGGAACGGATTGTATTTGGGGTCTGCATCTAGGCCTTTTTTAACTTCCTCCCGTTGCTGATCTGCGAGGGTTTTTGCTTGTTCTGGTGTTTGAATCCCTCCATACACATCAAGCCTTGAAGTAGAATCGCGCCCACGATCACCTGTGTCGATACTTCCATCTGCTGGCATAAGATTATCTCCTCTCTCTAGTCTAGGCTCTGGGCCTCCTCCTGTCAATGCTTCGGCGTGGCTCAGCACAAGTCGTTCGTGGTTCATGGGTAGAGTTTACAGCCGAAGAAGCCAGGTAGCTTGATATCTACCTCACAAACGGATTACAATGTGATTATAGAAAACCATTGTTAAATTGCTACATTGCTAAATTGTTATGAAGAAATATCTACAACTAAACGACATAGATTGCTATAAAAGAGCGCTAATGCTTTCAAACTATGTATGGGATATAACAGTTAAGTGGGACTATTTCGCAAAGAATACGGTGGGTATGCAGTTTACAACAGCGGTCGATTCAGTTTCAGCAAACATAGCCGAAGGCTTCGGAAGATATGGAAAAAAAGATAAAGTAAGATTTTATTATTTTAGCTTTGGTTCAGCAAAAGAAGGTCTTGATTGGAATGAAAAGTCAAAACACAGAAAATTATTAACAAAGGACCAATATGAGCATATTTATGCTGAGCTTCAGCTGCTTCCAAAAGAAATTCATGGTCTCATTAGATTTACAAACGAGAAATTAAAGGAGTAACAACAATGAAACAATCCAACAATGAAACAATGTCTCCTGTGCATTTCGAATCTCTTTTCCCTGCCGATTCCCGCGCCGTTGAAATTGCGCGAATCGTTGGTTTTGTCAAATCAGGTTTTTCAGCTGTACTCATCGGCTTACCCGGAATTGGCAGAGCCACCATACTTCGCCTGCTCACCTACAATACAAACGTCAGGATTAAACATTTAGGCGATAACCAAAAATGGTTCCACTTCGTACATCTAAGCTTTGGGGAGATGAAGAACAGAAGTCTGGCTGATGTTACCAAGTTTATATTCCTCACGCTCACTGACTCACTGCGGGACAGGGGCATGATAGAAGAACACGACAAATTACATACTATATTCCAGCAATACTCTCAACAAAACGACGAACTCGTGCTTTTTCAGGGCTTGAAGGAAGCGATGGATATATTAACACAAGAAAAGGAACTGACCATCATTTTTCTTCTGGATCGATTTGAAGAATATGCTCCTATCGCGACACCAGAATTCTTCTCACAACTTCGAATCTTACGGGACAGAGCAAAATACAGATTTTCCGTAGTGTTTTCTGTTCCCAGACCATTGGAAGACCTCGTAGATACTGATACCATGTCTGCTTTTTATGAATTTGTCGCAGGACACGACGTACACGTCTCACTTCTGGACCGAATAACCACTGATTTTCGCATTTCATATATTGAAAAGGCCCATTCGGCAAGCTCACGGCAAGCAGAAAAAACGCTGGATCAAAAAACTATTGAAACAATTTATCAGCTCACCGCTGGACACGGCAAGTTAACCAAAATCGCAGTTGAGGAAATATTAAGTAATCCTAATATTCTTCGAGCGGAACGAAGTGAAGTCGAGAAGTTCTCGACAAGCTCGAACAATAAATTAGACTCTTTTATTTTGGGCTCAAAACCCATCCAAAAAGCGCTTTTTGATATCTGGAACTTCCTCACCCCCTCCGAGCAATCCTCAGCAATGGAGCAATTGAACAATTCAACAATGGCTTTATCTATCCCTCTTTTTGAGCAATTCATCCAAAGCGAATTGGCGAAAGAAAAAGTG
>CAYITW010000067.1:2644-5062 GCA_964366395.1 uncultured Candidatus Saccharibacteria bacterium | reverse complement strand
CTGGGAGAAAGAGGTCTATTTTTATACGATTTCCTTCCTTTAACCAACCCGATGCCTTCTTGGCTTTTAGCTCTAAATCGTGGTCCCCAGTGCCTACTTTTACCTGAATGTTCTTGATTTCTACTGTGTGGGCCTTGGTTTTTGCCACTTTTAGCTTCTTGTTTTCAGCGTATTGAAATTTACCATAATCCATTATTTTTGCAACCGGTGGTACTGCTTTCGGTGATATTTCAATGAGGTCAAGTCCTGCCTCCCGAGCCTTATCCAAAGCTTCCTTAAAAGAGATAACTCCTAAGTTTCCACCATCTTCCATAATCACGCGGAGTTCTGGTGCTTGTATTTGATTATTTATTCTTGCGTGTATAGACAATTAATATTGTTTAAGCTAATAAAGTCCAAAGAATATATCACAGTTTCCACAGATATGCAAAGAAAGCTATTGTGTTTGCAACACATAAGTTTATAATTATATATATTAAAATTAATCACTAAATATGAAAGACAATTTATTATGGGGTGCTGGTGCAGTTGTTATTATAATTTTGGCAGTAGTTTTGTTCGGTTCAAACAGTAAAGCTCCTGTCACTATTGAAGAGAACACCAATCTCACTCCGGAAGAAACAGTAAAATCTACAACCTCCGGTACTAAAGTGGTAACAAGCACTCCTGCTCCAAAAGTGGAGGAGTTCACAAACATATTTCCACAGAAGGGAAATTTCAAATGTGTGTATGAAGAAGTTTCTCCATCAAAGAGAAGCACACACACAATGTATTTTTCTGACGGAAAGATGAGAGTAGAATCTAGAACTTTGTCTGGCTCTTCAAATATAATGTTTTATGATGGTAGATATATGTATAACTGGGTAGAAGGACAGGGTACAGGAACCTTAAGTCAACCAAAAGCTATTTCAGATTTTCCTGCGATAATTCCAAAGGATATAACTTCAGGTAAAGTTTTGGGTTCAGGACTTGACAGTGCTAGTTGGGACTGTTTCGCATGGGCAAAAGATTCGTCACTCGTCACTAAACCATCCTACGTAATATTTAACTAGTTTCTTCGGCTTATATAGCAAGGGGATTATAAACCAATTCTTCGGGCTTCTTTAGGCTTATTAAAATTAATGAAACTAATATGAAAAATATAATGTTATGGGGAGGAGTTGCAATCATCTTGATTATCATAGGTATATTAATATTTCGTTCAAAAGATGAAGTAGCGAGTACGAATAGTACCGATAATACTTCAACTTCACAAACAAATACAAATGTACCAGGAATGAACACTACTTTAGGAGGTATTTTTGATGAAAAAGGAAATTATCAATGTGACTATACGTCAGTTTCTCAACAGAGTAGAAGCTCAAATGTTATCTATATTTCAGGTGGGAAATTAAGAGCAGAGTTTAGAACAATAACTGCTACAGGAAGCACGGGCACACTAATGTTTTATGACGGTACTTATTTATACACTTGGACAGAAGGTAAGTCGACTGGCACAATAAGTCAACCAAGGACTCTCAAAGATTTTCCAGCTTTGATTCCAGAAGATATTACTAGCGGAAAAATTTTGGGCACAAGCGCAAATAATGTAAGTTGGATTTGTCGAGATTGGTTAAAGGATGCAACAAAGTTGGTTAAACCGACATACGTAAAGTTTAACTAAATCAAAAAGAAAGACCTCGCAAATGCGGGGTTTTTCGTAACTTTTTATTTTCACTTGACCTAATTTTTTTATTGAGTAGTATTTTGTCTAGAATCCAAAAAAGGAGCTTAGATGCGTCCATACATAGGCATTACGGATTTCACTGACTTTGAGCAGGTCAAAGCTATGCTCAAGATTTTTCAAAGGCACAAGTTTGGCTATGTGAGACTTGAACTTCATGTTGGTGTCATGATGAGCTTCAAAACTCTTCATGGTATTCCGACAAAGTGGTCACAAGCATTTCCGCCAAAAGAGAAGATCGCTAACATTTTCAGCTCAAATGATGTCTACAACTGTCTTCATTATGCTGATTATAATGATGACACCAAGTTCACGGACATAGCTGAAGCTTTGGATTGCGCCGGTCCATTCGTTGACGCTATCCAGCTTGATATGCCTTGGCCAGACCCTGGGGTTGTCGCAAGCGGTGTTCACACCTCACGCAAGCAGATTGAGGTAATCCTCCAAATTGACAAAAATGCTATTGAGGACGCAAACAACGATCCTGCAGAAGTCGTTCGTAGCCTCGAGGACTATGAAGGAATCATTCATCGAGTTCTTTTGGACAAAAGCATGGGTCGAGGTTTGGGAATGGATGCCGTAGGACTCTTGCCATTTGCTCGAGCAATTAGGGCAAGGTTCCCCGAACTCGGTATCGGTGCTGCAGGTGGACTTGGTCCAGAGACGATGCATCTCGAGATCGGAAGAGCACACGT
>CAYITW010000067.1:0-2634 GCA_964366395.1 uncultured Candidatus Saccharibacteria bacterium | reverse complement strand
CTTATCGCAGAGTTTCCTGATCTAAGTATCGATGCACAAGGGAAACTTCGACCGAGTGGCAGTGCTTTGGACCCCATTGATTGGGATATGGCAGGGAAGTATCTCGTCAAAGCCCTCGAGCTCTTTCAGTAAAAAATTCCCCGTCTCAGAAATGAGACGGGGTTTTTTAAAAGTTTCTTGTTTCTAGCCCTAAGGAGTATTTTTTAATTAATGTTTCTTTTTTATCTCGTCTCCATT
The DNA here is from genome assembly GCA_964366395.1 of uncultured Candidatus Saccharibacteria bacterium. GTDB lineage: Bacteria > Patescibacteriota > Minisyncoccia > Phycocordibacterales > DATDWN01 > C7867-006. Next base: position 2,397 of record CAYITW010000067.1, on the reverse strand, counting down.
TTTTAATCTGGATTTCTCTTTTTCGAGCCTTTTCAGTGGTATTGTATTTTTCTAAAAAAACTATTTTGAAATTATGGATGTATTTTGTAAATTTAGCTCCTCTTTTTTGATTGTGGTAGAGCACCCTTTCTTCGGGATTTTTTGTAATTCCAATATATAACTTATCTGCTGAATTCTTAATCATATATAAGTACATGATATAAGTATAAATTAAAGAAAGTCCCTCGACTATGCTCGGGACACTCGACTCGCTTACACACAAAACACCCCTTGCAGGAGGTGTTAGTGTGCTTATTGCTCAAAGGTGGTTTACCACGAGCGAGCGAAGCGAGTCGAGTGGAGATGGGCGGAATCGAACCGCCGTCCAAATAAGATTTGATAATGGGTCTACACGACTTAGCTTGTTTTGTTTTTCTTAACTCTTGTTCTCTAAACTAGCAAAATAAACAAGAGTCCAGTTTTCTTTTTCTTAAAACTTTCCCGAAACTAGGAAAGTTTCCAGTCTGGTATATATCAATCACATCCCACCACAGACTTCTGGGAGTGACCGCCGCCTAGGTTAATCGCAGTTTAAAAGCTGGGATTAAGCGTAAGCGAGAGCGAATCCATTCGCCATAAATGGTGAACGAACTGCTTTTGCAAAGGTGTTTTTAGCATCTATGCTTTCTGGTTGTTTAAAGAGGAGCCAGAGCTCTGTCGTGCGCATTGTCAAAGAATTTATTTGTCAAAACCTGTCATCCCCATTCTAAGTTCTATAAATAAAACACAGTAGGGAATTTTTGGTTATCTGTCAGAGAATTCTCGTCTAGTCTGTCTTTCAGTATCCTGTTTTTTGATTGATTCACGCTTATCGTATTTTTTCTTACCTTTTCCAACGGCTAAATCAACTTTCAAAACTCTTCCTTTATTATACACCGAAAGTGGTACTATTGTCAATCCTTTTGTATTCTCAGCGTCTCCTAAGCGTCCTATCTCAGCTTTAGTTAAAAGTAGTTTGCGATTTCTGTGAGAGTCATAGTCTTTTGGAGCATTTTTCACTTGAAAGGGTGGTATAAAAGAGCCCACTAAAAAAGCCTCACCGCCTCGCACTGTTACATAAGCTCCCTCCAAGGAACCCTGACTTTTACGAACAGATTTTACTTCAAATCCAAATAGTTCTATACCTGAAGTATATTTGTCTATAATTTCATAATTGAAGCTAGCTTTTCTGTTGGTAATGAGGCTCATAAGACCGATTATACCACACACAAAACGCTTTCTTTTAATCACTTTTCGTGTATACTGGTGGTCACTTATGGCTCTAGGCGAAATACCAGGAAAAAAGAAAATAATCATAAAAAGAGGAGGAAATGGGGGCAAGACTCCAAAAGATAGTTCAATCGTGAGCTATATTGTTTCGACTTTGCTTGTTTTTATTATTATTTCTACATTATATTCTTTTATATCAAATTCTTTTTCTGACAAAACAGTAGAGATACCAATTTCTGAACTATCTACTGATATCAAATCTGGGTTGGTCAAAGCTATCGTTGTTCATGGAGATTCTTTGGATATTGAGTACAAATCAGGTGATAAAAAAATATCTAAGAAAGAAGGAGAAGAAGCTCTTGTTCAAACATTGGTGAATTACAGTGTATCAAAAGAGCAACTGTCTCAAATAAAAATAGAAATTAAAAACGAAAGTGGACTCGGTTACTGGATTCTAAACCTATCTCCGATTATTTTTCCGATACTCTTCATCGCAGTTTTTATTTGGTTCATCACTCGTCAAGTTAAGGGCGCTGGAATGCAAGCTCTTACTTTCGGTCAGTCAAAAGCCAGAATGATAGACCCAAACGACAAAAACCAAAGAGTGACCTTCAAGGATGTTGCAGGTTGTAAGGAAGCCAAAGAAGAACTTGCCGAAATTGTAGATTTCCTTAAAAATCCCAAAAAGTTTTTGGATATTGGTGCACGAATTCCAAAAGGGATTCTTTTGATGGGAGCTCCGGGAACTGGGAAAACTTTACTTGCACGAGCTGTGGCAGGAGAAGCACAAGTGGCTTTCTTTTCTATTTCTGGTTCAGAGTTTGTGGAAATGTTTGTCGGCGTCGGAGCTTCACGTGTAAGGGATTTGTTTTTAATGGCGAAGAAAAATGCACCAGCTATTATTTTTGTAGATGAAATAGACGCGGTGGGACGTGTAAGAGGTGTCGGGGCTGGAGGAGGAAACGATGAGCGTGAGCAAACACTCAACCAAATCCTAGTTGAGATGGATGGTTTTGAGCCGAATGAAAAGGTGATTGTTATGGCTGCTACAAACCGTCCAGACGTTTTGGACCCAGCATTACTTCGTCCTGGAAGATTTGACCGCCGAGTTACTCTTGATTTGCCAGACAGAAAAGACAGAGAAGAAAT
>CAYITW010000066.1:0-5171 GCA_964366395.1 uncultured Candidatus Saccharibacteria bacterium | reverse complement strand
TATAAAATTTATTTTTTCTCTCCTCATAAACAATCTCATCATCCGAAATAACAGTTTGACCTTTAGGGTCCCAATTTACAATTCTGTGTCCACGGTAAATTAAACCATCATCGTACATTTTTTTGAATGTAGTTTTCACAGCTATATTACGAGCTTCATCTAGTGTGAACGCTTCACGAGACCAATCAAGTGATGCACCAATTTTTCTAAGCTGTTTTACTATTGTTTTACGACTAAGAGCTACAAACTCATCAACTCTTTTCAAAAATTCCTCTCTTCCAATATCTTTTTTTCTCAAACCCTCTTTCTCTAATATTTTTGTTACTTTCGCATCCGTTGCTATTGCAGCATGGTCTGTTCCTGGAAGCCAAAGGGTTTTTTTTCCATTCATTCTGTTATAACGAATCAAAGTATCTTGCATCGAATCCTCAAGAACATGTCCTAAGTGTAGTACTCCCGTAGCATTTGGAGGGGGAAGTATGATGGAAAAATATCCAGCATCTGGTTTAACAGTACCCTTTTCAATACAAACGTCAGGGTTAAAAAAGCCACCATCTTCCCAAACCTTATAAATACGACCTTCAGTCAGAGTTGGATTATATGGGGATAAGAATATATCTTTCATTTAATTAAGAATATCATATTGGGGGAATGTGTGGTAGAGAAAGGCCTAAAACGAGGAGCAAACAAATTATTCTATAAAGGACATTTATAAAATATTTAAATGTCCTTTATAGAATAATGTCAAATAAGCTAAAGAATGGTGACTGTAATAAATTTTAAAGGACAGATTTTTCCTTATAAAAGACACAATAATAAATATGGCTATATTGAGCCATCTTTTTACAATTGGCACATTTTTGCACTCCATTGACATTTTTATAAAGTAAGTGTACTCTTTCCAAATCTATAAAAGTAATAACAAGGATTGTAATTTTATCTAATTAAAAACGGCAATACAACTATGCATATTAAAATAGTAACATTCAATAGTTTTCTAAAAAAAGCCGTATTTTTCTCAATATTGCTAGCTTTCTTGTATCCAGTTAGTATCACTCCAGTTGTTTCTGCTTCCGTGTTGGATGATTGTTCTACTCCTATTATGGTGGATGAAATTAACATACCTGAATGTCCTCCTGAAACTGAAGAGGAAGTTATTAATCAGGCTCCGACCTTAACTCTGCAAGGAGCTAGTTCAGAAGATATTTTTGTCGGAGAAGTGTTCAATGATTCAGGTGCAACAGCCCAAGATTTAGAAGATGGAAATATAACATTTAATATAGTTAGAGTAGGTAGTGTTGATACGAATACTGTTGGAACATATATTTTGACCTATAACGTTTTTGATTCAGAGGGACTTCCTGCTGTGCCAGTAACACGAACAGTAAATGTTCTTCCTGTACCTCAAGTGCTAACATATTGTGCAGATGGAGTGGAGTTGACTTCTAGTGAGTTTAGAACCGCACTCTCTTTAGGACTCTTAAGTTTCAATATTGCGACTAACACAACCAACACTTTAGCGACTCTAAGTATCTCAAACCAAACAAACTGTACTATACCTATAAGTTTTTCTTCTTATAAGGTTTTTGATACTGTACTTTCAAATCAAGTATTCTTTAGTGGGACTAGTTTGGTTCACGCGACATCATCTACCGTACTTTCTATAAATTTGCCAGGTTGTATGGCACAGATGGATGCTTGGTATGGACTCTATCCAGAAGTCTTGCTAGATAGTGATCCTTACGAATATCCAAATGTCCCGTTTGTGTTTTTGCATAAGTTTTTGTTTAACAATACAAACGGATACAAAGATGCATCAGGACAGTTTTGTGTTAATAATCCGGTTAACCAACCTCCGACAATCAGTCTTCTAGGAAATAATCCAATAAATATTTTTGTTGGAAGCACTTTCACAGACCCAGGCGCAACAGCTTTTGACCCAGAAGATGGGAATATAACTTCAAGTATTGTTAAAACTGGAATTGTAAATACAGGATTAGTTGGGTCTTACACACTCGTCTACAATGTTTCCGACTCACAAGGTTTAGCTGCTGTGCCAAAAACACGCACGGTAAATGTAACACCAGTAGAAAATAATAATCTATGTTTTGCTCCAAGTATTTTAGGAGATTCTTCAAATACACCAATTGGTGAAAGTTTTGATGGTCCAGCATTCAATCTACAGAATGTTTTGAACGGCTTGGGTTTTTCATTAGATGCATTAAATAACCAAACCCACTATCAAACTTGGACTCCCACTAAAGACAATACAACGATAACCGTTAAATCCCTTTTTCATAAAAGTTTATATAACGAAGTGTTTGGATATTTTAGAGGCGACGGAATTTTCCACCCAGTATATAGAAACGGAGATGTCTCTGGTTACACACAAGTTCCACTTTGGACAGAAGGACAAACCGGCCAAGTAACAATCACTGGAACTGAACCAGTTACTTTTGCAATTTTTGTACCAAGAACAGTTGGTGAAGTTTTTAGATATACAAAAAACTCACTAAACACTTTTGTGGGTGAGCATTATGCTGTAAGTTATTCAGTAAGCACGACTAACGAGAGCTACATCATTGCTTTCGAGGATTTACCAGTTAGTGGTCAACATATGGGCGATAGAGATTTTAACGATACTATTGCTCAAGTAACCGCGGATAATTGTTTTAACAATCAAATTAATCATCCTCCAGTCATCACACTTGTTGGAGCAAATCCAATAGCGGTTATGGTTGGGACTTCATATACAGATCCTGGAGCAACGGCATACGACCAGGAAGACGGAGACATTACTACAAATATAATTAGAACTGGGACAGTAAATATAAACACAGTTGGAACATATACTCTCACTTATAACGTCTCTGACTCACAAGGATTAGCTGCTATACCAGTAACAAGAACTGTAAATGTAACTCCGGAAGCACCTTCTTGTGAGATAAATTCTCCAAATCAAACTGGCTGGTATAGTACATATTATAACTACCGCTCAGATACACTTGGAATGGAATTACCTGAAAGTCAGTGGGGGAGTTTATATGGCGATCCTCTTTCCGATGTATCTGCTTGGACAGCAAACTGGTACGACAATCAGTTCGTAAGATTTGCTAGAGTGGATTCAAATCTTTTGTTTGGCAATTCTTTTTTCCCATTTGATTCTAATCCAGAAGAAATAATCAACGGACACGATTATCACTTTGGAGTGCATTCGTCTGCTTTTGTAACAGTAAACAATTCAGAATCTTATGGTTACGAACTTACTTCAGATGATGATGCTTGGGTATATGTAGATGGTGTTCTCGTTGCGGATAACAATGGTGTTCACTCTGCTACAACAAAAACAGGCGCAATCTTTTTAACAGCCGGACAACACGTTGTTGATGTGTTTTTTGCAGAAAGACACACTATTGAGTCCAACCTTTCTTTCAGATTCATTGGAGATGGTTTCACTATAAAACCACACTCTTCTTTGTGTAACACTGCCCCGGTTATTACAATAGTTGGAGCAAACCCTGCAACAGTAACAGTCGGAGGAGCCTATGTTGACCTTGGAGCAACAGCAAACGACTTTGAAGATGGAGATATTACAGCAAATATCGTTGCATCAAGTACGGTTAATACAAATGTTGTTGGTACATATACAGTGACTTACAATGTTTCTGATTCACAAGGATTACCTGCTCCACAAGTCACAAGAACAGTAAATGTTGTACCAGCTGAACACATTAATCAGCCTCCAGTCATCACACTTGTTGGAGCAAACCCAGCAAGTGTCAATGTTGGAGGTATATACACAGACCCAGGCGCAACAGCTCTTGACCCAGAGGACGGCAATATTACAGCAAATATAGTCGCTTCGAGTACAGTTAACACAGCTGTAGTCGGTAGCTACACGGTGACTTACAATGTCTCTGATTCACAAGGACTACCAGCAGTTCCAGTATCAAGGACAGTAAATGTCCTTGAAGTTGAACATGCAGTGAAAGGAAAGATAACTTTCTGTCTTATATTAGCCGATAATCAAAATGTAATAGCTACAACATCAGCTGGGCTACCAAACGGGTCATTTGTGCTTAATCTTGCTTCAACAACCAACTTTAGTACTAGTACTATCTCAAAAACATGGAACACTAGTTCATTTAGTCCAAATCAAAACGTAATTCTTTCTGCAAATGATGCAGACTGTGTTTCATTCAATAATCTTGACCTTGGTTCGTATTACTATTCAGAACTGACTGTAAACGGTTCTCTTTGGAATACATCAAAATACAATGACCAAAATACTCAGCCCGTAAACAATGTTTTTGATTTCTTCACTTATAGCCCAGAGTTATTTACTGCAACTACCACGGATGACTCAAGTAGAAATTTAAATTCTGATGGAAATATTGTTTTAAATGCAGATAATAGAGATATAACTTTAGTAATGTACAATACATATAATCCAACTCCAGCTTGTACACTTCCAAACATCACATCTTCATTAACTGCTAGTGTTACTGTCAACCATTTGTTCACCTATTCAATTACAGCTACATCTACAAGTAATATTTCTGTCAGTACATCCACACTTCCAGCTTGGCTTTCTTTTGCAACAACAACCAACTCTTTAAGTGGCACTCCAACACAAGTCGGCACATTTAACGTAACAATGAATGCTGTAAATGATTGTGGGGAAGACTCGAAGACACTTGCAATAACTGTTAACTCCGATACAAATGGTGGTGGGGGTGATCCGAGTGCCAATCTATCTGTCACAAAAACTGTAGATAAACCAACCGCAAATGCTGGTGATACAGTTACATACACAATTACTTTAGCAAACAATGGTCCAAATAACGCTACAGGAGTCTTTCTTACGGATATACTTCCAAATACCCTAAACTTTGTTTCAGCAACTTCTACTTTGGGTAGTTTCTCTACAACAACAAGTATCTGGACTGTAGGAAATCTAAACAACGCTTCTTCCACAACCCTTACGATTATAGCGACAATTAATTCAGGAACTGCAGGACAAACAATAACAAATACAGCAGTCGCTTCTGGAGCATTAAACGACCCAAATACTGGCAACAATACTTCTAGTACAACTACTACAGTAAATAGCCCTACACCAGCTTGTACGTCTAACTGTGGAGGAGGTGGTGGAGGTGGTGGAGGAGGTG
>CAYITW010000065.1:0-5455 GCA_964366395.1 uncultured Candidatus Saccharibacteria bacterium | reverse complement strand
GAAACAGGGCGAGGCTATGGATCCATTCGATCCAAATGGGTATTTCCCGGTAGATTTTTGTCCAACATATTTTACCCCAGAAGCAATAGATAAACTTTTGAATTTGAAAGACAAGGAAGTTTTACTTTTTGAAAATGTTAGAAATAACTTAGGAGAAAAAGAAAACGACAAAGAGTTTGCGAAAAAGTTATCCCAGATGGCGGATATTTATGTAAACGACGCTTTCGGGGTCTCTCACAGAAAACACGCTTCCATTATCGGAGTACCTGAGTTCCTACCTCACTATGGCGGACTTCTAATGAGGCAGGAAATCGAACATCTTTCCAAAGTTTTCTCTCCGAGTCATCCATTTGTTTTTATTCTCGGGGGGGCAAAATTTGACACAAAGCTTCCTATTATAAAAAAATATCTAGAAAAGGCGGATTCAGTTTTTGTGGCGGGAGCTTTGGCAAATGATATTTTCAAAGCGAAAGGTTTTGAAGTTGGAACTTCCCTAGTCTCTTCTGGGAACATAAATCTTTCAGACATAATACAAAATCCAAAACTTGTTTTGCCTGTTGACCTTGCTGTTACAAAAAAAGAAGGCGAAAAAAATACACAGACTTCTTTTAAAAAACCAGAAGATGTGGAGAAAGATGAATGTATTTCAGATGTGGGCCCCGAAACTTTGGGACAGTTGAAAAATTTACTATCGGGAGTCAAAACTATAGTTTGGAACGGTCCCCTAGGTAACTACGAGGCTGGTTTTCGAGATAAAACAGAAACTCTAGCAAAAATAATTTCTGACTTAACTGTAAACAACGGTGTAGAGAGTATTATTGGAGGAGGCGATACTATTGCATCAATCAACACACTTGGAATAGAGCACAAATTCAGTTTCATCTCGACAGGCGGTGGTGCGATGTTGGATTACCTGGTCAACGAAACCCTCCCAGGAATAGAAGCTTTAGAGAAGTAAACTTCCAAATCTAGCGAACTCCTCGTTCCCAATTTGAAAATGCTCGTCACCTTAGCACTGACTAAGGCTCCTCGCTTTTTCAAATTCTCACATCGGATTTCATCCAGATTTGGAAGTTTTTACATATTAAAGTTAATTGACAAAAGATAATTAAATGATACTTTTGTCTTTAGAGGTAGTCGTCCATGAAAATCACTGATCTAGCTCGGTTACTAATGAGTAAGAAAGCTCTCGGTATTACCCAGACTGCTTTGAAGCTCGGTGTCTCAAGGCAAGTATTGGCTCGTCACCTAAATCAACCGGAGGAAGTTCGTAGGCGTGATTTTGGCCTCAAGGTTGTTGCACTCGCTTTTTCTAGTGGCCTAGAAGCGGAGGCTATGTCTGTCCTTTTGGGTCAGGAAGTTCTCAGCTCAGAAGTCAGTACCGCTTTTAAGGCGGCGATGATGTATCCAGATCTCAAATCATCCGAGATGGAAATGATCTTGAAAACAGAGGAGGCGGTTAAAAACTCATCCCTTCCTGTTGACATGATCAGATCTATCATTGAGATTTCGCGTTCCCCGAAACCCTGAGATGACATCAAAGGGTTTCCTCGTATTTATAAAGCAGATAAGATTTTTTGTTGATTTGTTTCAAAATCTTTTTTGTCTCCTTCTGCGCCTGGTCCAGGAAAAATCCAGATATGTGCGTGGGGGACATCTTCGCCAACTATTTTGGATAATATCCAGTCAGTTTTAAAAGCTTTTTGTTGCGCTAGGGCAATTTTTCTCACAACTTCAAAATACTCTCCTACATTTGTAACATCCCACACCCAACGAATGTGTTTTTTGGGTATAACTTGAGTATGACCGGGTGACTGCGGATTTATATCTAGAAAAGCTAGAAAATTATCATCTTCGTATACTTTATAACAAGGTATTTCTCCAGCTATAATTTTGCAAAATATGCAGTTTTCCATAAAACCAGTATAACGTATAACTTTAACTCTATAAAGCATTTGTTCCTTAATATACGATATATCGTATATTAAGGATAATCCAAACCACTACATTATAATGTAGTGGTTTGGATTAAAACAGAAGTTCAAATTTATTATGTTAGAATGTCGGAATGTCTAAGAAATACAAGTTGAGAGAAGTTCCTCCTAAAAAAGTTTTCGAAAAACTAAAAGCTTATAACGAATTTACTCGTTCTTTATTATTTGTAAGGGGGATTGAAACAGAAGAAGAGGCAGAGAGGTTTCTCAGCCCGAATTACGATATACACTTACACGACCCTTATCTACTCAAAGATATGGGTAAGGCAGTAAAAAGAATACTTAAGGCAATAGAGAAAAAAGAAAAAGTGGCGATATTTAGTGACTATGACGCAGACGGTATCCCCGGAGCGGTAGTTCTTCACGATTTTTTCCAAAAAATTGGTTTCACAAACTTTATAAACTATATTCCACTTCGTAACGAAGAAGGTTTTGGTTTAAATAGTGATGCGATAACAAACCTCCACTCTCAAGGCGTGGCTCTCATAGTCACGATTGATTGCGGTATTACAGACGTAGAACAAGTTGAGCTGGCAAACAAGTACAAGATTGATGTGATAATAACTGACCATCATATTGCAGGCAAGAAACTACCAAAAGCCTTCGCGATTATAAATCCCAAGCAAAAAGGTTGTGAGTATCCAGACAAAATGCTTTGCGGTTCGGGAGTTATTTTTAAAGTCATACAAGCTCTTATCCAAAGCAAAAAATTTGCAGAAAAATATAACTGGAAAGATGGTCAGGAGAAATGGCTCTTGGACATGGTAGGACTTGCAACACTTTCGGATATGGTCCCACTTTTGGGGGAGAACAGAGTCTTTTCCTACTATGGAATGAAAGTTTTGCAAAAGTCTCCTCGAGCAGGACTCCAAAAACTTTTTTCACTTCTGCGGATAAATCAAAATACTGTCACAGAAGACGATATTGCTTTTATGATAACTCCTCGTATAAACGCCGCTTCTCGTATGGGTATTCCTAGAGATGCTTTTCAGCTTCTTTCTACAACAGATGAAGTGGAAGCAGGAGCTTTAGCAGAACATTTAAATAAAATAAACGACGAACGAAAAGGAGTTGTCGGGAGTATGGTTCGGGAAATAAAAAAAAGAATTGAGGATAGTGACACAGATATGAAACACGTTTTGGTTTTTGGAAATCCGGAGTGGAAGCCGTCACTTTTAGGTTTAGTTGCAAACAGTTTTAGTGACGAACACAACCGTCCTGTATTTTTTTGGGGCAGGGAGGGTTCAAATGGCAGCGCAATTATAAAAGGTTCTTGTCGGGCGGGAGGTGAAACAGACGTTTTTGCCCTTATGGAAAAAACTAGGGACGTTTTTGTGGATTTTGGTGGACACAAGGGTGCTGGAGGATTTTCAGTTTCACAAGAAAAAATTCACTTATTGGAAGAGAAATTAAATGTCGCTTTCCTAGAACTTTCCAAAGTGTCAAGGGGCACCCTTGACACTTTGGTTGATAAGAAACTAATGCTGGATGATGTGAATTGGGATACTTGGAGACAGATAGAAAAATTTGCGCCGTTTGGTCTTGGCAACCCTAAACCCCTTTTCCTTTTTGAAAATATAGAAGTCATGGCTTTTAAGCTTTTTGGCAAGGAAAAAAATCATTTGGAGCTGAAATTTAAAAATCCTAAAGGAAAAGAAGTCACCGCTATTGCCTTTTTCTCAAATGGTGAGAAATTTCCAGTTTCAGTAAAGGTTGGTAGCAAAATAAACCTTGTCGGAACTCTAGAAAAGTCAGAATTTAGAAACTTTCCAGAATTACGACTACGAATCGTCGATATTTTTTAAATGAAGTTCATTATTTTCTTTTTGACAAAATTAAATAGAAATTCTATATTCAGTATTAGAGGTGCAGATGTTGTACGAGCAAACCCCGAAAGGAAAGATTGTCCCCGTCAGGGCTTCCAAAGGGAAATTTAGAGCGGTCTTTACTTGCCCCTGGTATGAAAGTCTTATGCCAAATCACAATTCCAACCGTGAGTTTCGTTCACTAGCAAAAGCAACGAAGTCAATTAAGAGTCACGGCAAATGTATCTGTGACCGTAGTGTTGTGGATGATGCTGGTAGGCTCGTTGCATAATTCATACCCGGTTGTTATTTTCCGTCACCAGCGTCTTCGGGCGCTGTTTTCTTTTACTAAAAAATCCTTATTTTAAGCCATATTTTACTAATACCAATTTAAATATAAAAAGTGCTTGACATATTATATAGATATGCTATAATTATCAGCAGACACATCGAAATGACCAGTTGGGAGAAGCTGGGTTCAATTCTCCTTGGTAAACAGGACGGCCATCTAATTTTTGACCAAAATGTCCGAAACCCTGCCCTTATGCCGGGCAAACATCGCCGAAAACAGGAGTTTGAAATCATGCGTAGTTGAACCTTGGGCCCCAGGGGCTCCAAATCGTCAGGTCGGTGGGTCTGGCCTGTGGTCTGAAAACCAAAAACCCATCAAATTTGGCGTACTGTCGTGAGATAGGACGCCATTTCTTTTATTTAAAAATGTTCTGATATACTTATTTTATGATTACGATATTCACGGATGGTGCCTCACGAAACAACCCCGGTCCAGCAGGTTGGGGGGCAATAATTTTAAAAAATGATACGGTCACAGAACTTGGTGGAAGAGAAGATAACTCAACAAACAATCGGATGGAACTTCTCGGAGTTATTTCTGCGCTAGAATCTGTAAAAGATGAACATGAGGTCACAATTTATACTGACTCAGCTTATGTTGTCTCAGGTATAACTCGCTGGGTTATTGGTTGGAAGAAAAATAAATGGATTACCTCAAAAAAAGAAGAAGTTTTAAATAAAGATTTATGGGAAAGACTTATTTTAGCAAAGGAGCATAAAATTATAGACTGGCGTCTTATAAAAGGTCACTCTGGAACTCCAGCAAACGAGCGCTGTGATGTCATCGCTACATCCTTTGCTGATGGTAAAAATCCAGTTTTATACCACGGCTCAAAAGAAAGATACGGAGTAGATATTTCAGTTATAGAATCAAAATCAAGTAATCGCCTCTTCGGCGATCCGCCGAAGAGGCGGAAACAAAAAGCTTATTCGTATGTAAGTAGTGTAGATGGTGTGGTTCTGATTCACAAAACTTGGGAGGAGTGCAAGGCTCGTGTGCATGGCGTGAATGCAAAATACAAAAAGTCTACTTCCCCAGCGGATGAAGAAGAAATTATAAAAGAATTTTCGTAGTAAATTTATGCTTTTCTCTACTGCCCTAGGTTTTGTTTTGGGAATAGCCATAGGGTCTTTAGCTTCACTAAATATTTGGATTTTCATAGCATTTTTCTTCCTGACCTGTATAGTTTTTATTTATAAATTTTTCGTAACAGAAAAGGACAAACAAGTTTTGATGATAGTAACTTTTCTAGATCGGAAGAGCGTCGTGTATGGAAAGAGTGTAGATCTCGGTGGTCGACGTAT
>CAYITW010000064.1:0-5580 GCA_964366395.1 uncultured Candidatus Saccharibacteria bacterium | reverse complement strand
TCAAGAAAATTATCAGTAGCATCTGTCCTAAAAGAAACTATGCCGAAACTTCTTTCATTAATTTCCCTTTGATCAGATCCTATAAGTTCAAAGATGGTCGGGAGGTATTTGCCCGTATATTCTTCCTCCGGTTCTGGATATTTTGGCTCCTCAGTTTCTGAAGGGAATTGTAAGTCTTCGCCCAATTCCAAATCCTTAAGAAGTTCGGTATCGGCTTTTAAGGCGCTCTCCAGAATTTTATTTGTATCCTTATCAAGAAATTGGGTGCTGAGAATATCTTTATTTTTATATTCTCGCTGCAATGCTATAAGTTTCGGGTCCTCAAAAACAATTTTTAGTTTGTTTTTTAAATCTTTGTAGTCTGGTGTATTGGCAAATTCTTCACGAGAAGCATGAAAGAGGTTTGTTTGTTCTGGAGAAACATCGGAGATATCTATAAAACAAAGAATATAGTCTGCCAAATTAGGAAGTTGGCAAATATCGCTTATAAAACCAACTTGCTGATTATTAAGCGAAAGACCATTCTCTAAATAAAATATTTTTTCCTTACGCTCTTTATATGTATCTACGCTTGAATTCTCCGAAATATGCTTCAAAACGATGAAGCGAATATTTTTTTTCCCCAGAGGCCCTAAATCGGCTGGTATAGAAAACTCTTCTCTTATTAAATCTTTTTTATCTCGTATAATTCTCAACAAGCCACCAATAGTCCATTGGGTACTTTTAGTGGTCCTTCCTTCTGCATATTCCCTTCGCAGCTCTTTGAGATGAATGGGTATAGCGGGCTGCAGTAGTTTTTTATTGATATCATCAGAAAGAGAACCACTACCAAAGACAATATTGGTTGGTCTAGTTAACTGATAATCGTAGACCCTAATTAAGGTACCATCGGGAAAATCTATGTTATTTCTCTCTACAAAAGGAATAGTTGTATCACCTGGAACTGTAAAAATTTCGCTGTTTTTATCTACAAAGTATTGATAAGAAGGAAGTCGATTATTTATAAAGACTTTTCGAATTAGTGCAAACCCCCAAGCATCGTTTTGTGGTTTTAATGTTTTGGCACTTTTTGAAAGAACCAATTGATAACAAGAGGTCGGTTTGCTCCCCGAAAAGCGCAAAGCCGCAGAACCGCCTTGATGATATTTACCATATACAAATGGTATATCAACTTTTAGCCTATTACTTAAACCAAGAATCGTAGCAGCAAGTCGTTCGGGTTCCTGACCCTCACCCCGATCGATAATAGTTAGGGTTGGGTATTCTTTTTTGCCTTCTGCTGTAATAATAATATCCGAGTGTTGTTTGCGAAGTTTTTCAAAATCCTCCTCGGTGCCTATAAATTTAATAACTGCCTCTTGTAAAGATTTCGGCGCCCTGCTTCTGTCAGATGGCTCTATACCGTGCTCACGACATTTCTTCATTAAGATGGCATCAATTGAGTTTGTAATTTTTTCTACAAAGGCATTTTCTGGATATTTCATCTGTCCCTCAACGCGGCCAGCGTTAACTTCCTCCGCCACCTTTTTCCCTCCGATCTGAACCCATTCGACATTTTTAAAAAACTCGCCATCTGCAAGCACAGAATCAACTGCCTCGGCGGTAGTTGCATCTAGTAGTTTGTTTAAGATATCAATATTGTCTTTGGTATTCATGATTACAACTTAAATTCGCGCCTTTTTGGAAAATGAAATTTTGCTTTTGTTTCTTTAACTTTCCGCTCGATCTCGGAAAAAATCTTATCAATATCCTGTTCGTCGTATTCATAAATATTCCGATTAGAACAATTCCCCAAAACTTTCAAGCGTTTTAGGACTATGTTTGTTCGAGTAGTGGCGAGTCGTTTAAAGCGATCTCGCGGATGTTCGTTTGTTGGATTTATTTTTTCCATATTTTTAGTTTATATGTTAATTGTATCACACTCTTATATATAATGCAAGCCCTTATAAAGAGCATAAGCCCTAATGGTATTAAAGTCAATATCTAAGACAAAACCACCAATTACTTGGTGGTTTTGTGTTCTGGATACGGCGCTCTACTGGTCTACTATATCGGTATAAGTAACCTGCGTTGAGGCACTGTGGTCGCCTAGATAACGCACTGACATTGCTTGCAGGACTTAGATTACCTCTTCCGTTTGGAATTTTTGTGAAACCCGGCTTTACACAACGGCTCAATGAGAAGAAACAAGAACTACTCAACTGTATAAAAAAACAAAATAATTTTGAGGGAGAAAAAGATTATTATAGAAAGGATCGGACAGACTACTTCTTGCTAGTAAGTGCTTTAACCTTATTTTCATTACTACTATTTAATGGACTCCTTTTTTATCTTTGGTTCTACTGGAGGTACCATTTCATTAGAACTCTTTATCATTAGATCCTTTATTTCCTTGTCTTTTGTTTGTTTGGCAACCGTTTTTAACTCTTTTGCAAAATCTTTTTTGAGATCGGGACTAGCACTCCAAAAATCACTCATGCCCTGCACCGTGATTAGCGTTGGAGTGCTTTCCGATATAGGACCCGATCTTATAGATTGAACAACTCTCTTCAGTAAGCCCGATTTATTCTCAGTATAAGAAACGAGGTCGGGTAATTTTCCTCTTATGTATGAGCGCTTTGCAACATCTCCGTCACCAACCACTCCTACAAGTGTAAGGATTATTACATCAAAATTTCTTGGGCCAAACTCTTTTCTAATTTCCGGGTGAACTAATATGTTTACCCATTGCTCAAACTCACTATCGTTCGAAGTAGTTATTCGCTTTTTTGCAGCTAGCACAATTTTAGATAAATCAAAGTTCACTTTGTTTATCTTTATGGGAATATTACCTAACATCGATACCGCCTCACTAATTGTTCCGCTTTCTATAATGTTGAGAACTAATTCTTCAAAATTCTGCCGTTTGGTTGGCGAAAGTTTATCCTTAAATTCTAGCAGTGTGTCAAAAATTTCTTGCTTGAGAGGATCTCCGACTTTTTGGTACGTTTCCAGCAAAGCTTCTTGTATAAGATCTGATCCACTAAAATTCTCAGGGGTGAGCTTTTTTACAAGATTAAGATAGATGGTCGTATTGGCATCGTTCCTTTTGATACCTTCCGCAATTGCCTGAATAAATCGATCGGTTAAATCTCCTTTCTTTATATCTTCTTGTTTAGCGATAAAGGCGCTCAGGATCTGATTCTGAATACCTACGGTCGTGAATGGAGCTTCGATAAAAAGTCGGTTTATTAGATCAATATCTGCAAAGGAGATGAATTTGTTGAAATCAACCGACTGTAATGACGCGAACTCTGTAGCATATTTTACTTTCGCATCGAAGATATCCTTTAGTTTTTGAAGTCTAAGAGTTGGCTCTTCGATGAGGCTGATAGCATGAAAAAGACTCCGGACAATGTTGACCTTTTCTGGTGGTTGTACTTGTGGTGCATCATATTCACGCTTAATGTATTCCACCTGAGCATTTCTTGGCTCATCAGTAAGACCGCTAATCACCTTTGTGAGTCCATCAAAATCAGCACTCTTTGCTAGTGCTTTTACTTCTGCAGGGTCAACTACTTTTGTCTCTACGAAACCAGTCGAGCCAGAGAAATATAGAAAGTAGTAGGGGTCTACGGTTTTCATCGCAGCACTTCTGGTAACCGAGTTGAAGAACTTTGGTTCTTGCGCCAACAGATTTTGCAGATCCTTGTCCTCTGCAATTTCACCCTCTTCGTGACGCTGAAGAAGCTTAGGTTCTGAAGTTATTTGTTCGTAGAAATCTGGAAAACGATCCTGAATTATGAGGATCTTTGCGAGAAGTTCAGGTGATTGTTTAACTTTATTAAGATTTTTTCCTTCTTCGCTCTCTTGACCGGAAAGGCGAGCTATTTTTTCACTTATAGCTTCCAGTTGGAAAGTAAGGGTGCGAATAAAATGCTTTATCTTTCTCGGGTTATCCTGAAAGTTATTGAGTATAAGATTAACTAGATAGTCTTTCGCATACGGATTTTTGAAATCAATAATCGGGTTTGCATTAAGTAGATCTTTCGTCCACGCCTCAAGGAGATCACTAGGAATCTTTGGAAGAATGAAGTTGATTTGAAAAATCTTCTTCAGGTACTCAGTGGCTTCTTTATGTCTTAACTCATTCGTTTTTCTCACGTCCACCTTTCCCTCTTCATCAACTTCATCATCAAGCCGGAGGAAATAACTTATGTATCTGCGTATCACGGTGTGATCAGCAGTAATAATATAAGTGCAGTTCTTGTTATTAAAGAAAGTAAATAGGGCCGTAAGAATCTGTTCAACCTCGGCGTGATTACATCGGTCCAGATCGTCTACAAAAATAATTATCCGTTCAGGAGGGTTACCTCCGCTCATTATCTCATCGATCACTGTATTGAAACGTTTTTCAAATTGTTCTGCCGATTCAACCTTGGGCGTTGTTTGCTTAATCGTCACTTCCGTAAGTTTGGTGACCAACGGTATTATTCCGGCCAGCACTGGAATAAATAGGTTCGTCAAAAATATTTGCGTAACATTGATGTCAATCCCGCTGAGCCACTGAAACGTAAGAAGGAGCAAAAGAAAAAGAATCGCTACTATCCCAAAAAATTTGGAAAATAAGCCCAAACGATTTGCAAACAGATCGTTGTACTCCTCGGAACTTAAATCCTTGTGTCGCTCTGTCAAGCTATAGAGTTCTGCGTCGTCATACTCTTTGCCCAATTGAGAATAGATATTAATAATAAACTTTCTTTTTATCGAAGTCTGATCTTGTGTGTATTTCCAGGGCTCAAATGTGAGAACCTTATAATTAAGGGCTTCTAACTTCGGGCGGAGTTGTTTGAGAATCGATGACTTGCCCTCTCCCCATCGCGCAGAAATACCAAGGTTAAATCCTTCTTTTGATGATTGGATGGTTTTTACGATCGTATCAACGAAGGGCTCGCGACCGAATAAGTCATCCGGCGAAGGGGTATCCCATTTATTTATTTCTTTTGGTTTTTTTCCGTCTATCATATGTTTTATTCTATCAAAAAATCGCCGAAATGGCGATTAGTTGTCGGGACCCGGTCCCGAACAAAGTTCGATATCCTAGACGGGTACGGCTCTCGGACGTCCGAAAGCCATCGTTAAAATAGGTTCAAAATGACCCGTCTCGGACGGCCACGATACTGCGTGGACTGATGCTGCCCGTCTAGGATTCGAACTCAGATAAGGGACTTATTTTTTACCCCCTCCACAAGCCGTGGATGTTGCAGTATTCTCGAGCTGTGACTTCCTGGGCCTCGACCATAAATAACGCCTCGGGTTTGTCGCCCGGTTTCAGAAACTTTCGGCAGTATTTGCCGTCAGCGATAATCTCAATCCATTCGATATAATGAGCCTCTTCCATAGGGTGCGGAATTGAACCCACTTTGACCAAAATCCCCTGCTCGGTCTTCTCAATGACGGGCACGTGCTTTTCGAAACCTAAATCCTTGGTCTTCTCAACAAGCAATTCCATGGGTTTCCCACAGCAAACGAGCTCGCCTCCTGATGCATGGATAACTTCCACGATATTGCCGCAAACGCTGCAACGATAGATTTGTTTAA
>CAYITW010000063.1:0-5644 GCA_964366395.1 uncultured Candidatus Saccharibacteria bacterium | reverse complement strand
GAGTTGACTCTGCTCTGTCCTGCTAAATGAAATCAATACTTTCATTTAGCATTGTGCTGAAGAGTTCAACTTTGGACTACTTCAGCACTTCACCCGTCTCCAGATTCGAAAAGACCCACTTTTATAGGTACTTCATCTGTGACGGAATTAAATTGTCAATGTTCGTCTCGTCCCTGTTGGGTCGACCCCCAGAAATGAAGACCCCCGCTTCGTTTCGAAGCGGGGGTCTTTCGACCATAAAGTAACCTCGTGGGTACTTACCGCTTTGAAGTTACTAAGGTGATAAACATATTGGGTAAACAACATACTATACTATAGGCATTTTTAAGTCAACAAGGGCTCAAAATAGCCCCTTTTGGGGATAAACAGCATGAAAAAAGCACCTTTTTAGGGGTGCTAACCAACATCCGAGGTACGCTCGCTCCATACTGGGGCGAGTGATTTTCTTGCTTCACTCATGGCCAATCTGAGGCGTTTTTCTTCGGCACCCCATCTTGCATAAGCTTTCAAAAAAACTCGATAGCTCGCGGACGGCATTACTTCACGCAATCTCCTGAAAAACTTCTTTCTGAGTTCCTTCTCAAATGACCGTAGCATGTTTTTCGGTTGTGGTGAGAGATGGATAACCACACTCAACTCTTCCCCCACCCTACTCTTTGAAAATAAAAATATCAAGCCTATTCACACTTTTCTATTATTAAACTACTCCAGTATACTGGAGTAGTTTGGTTGAAGTATAATATATAAAACAACATGCCTCATGTATCTCCGAAGAAAGTGGGTCAGAAATTGCTGAAGAAAATATCTGCTCAATTTTTAAATGTGTTTATAAAATCACAAAACAACAGGCAGCTTGCTTCTATTTTCAACGAAATTTTTACACCTACAGAAAAAATAATGTTCTCAAAAAGAATTGCTATTATCTTAATGATCAAAAATTCTATTCCCCATCATCGTATAGCAGAGATCCTGAAGGTTAGTCAAACTACAGTGGCAAAAATATCTTTGGGTGTTGAGCTTGAAAAATACAATTCTATTATCAGTGTTTCCAAAAAAGAAAAGTTGGACTTGGAGAAACTGGTTTGGATCCTGATGACAGCTGGAGGTATTTTGCCTCCGCGAGCAGGTAAAAAATACTGGATGAAATACTCTAAATCCTAATTCTATCTAAATATCACCTCCTAAACTACTCCAGTATACTGGAGTAGTTTAAACACAAAAGTATAAAAAGCATGTTAGTAAGTTCGACGATAACGGAAGAAATTTATGATGAGGGTGAGGATGATGCTTGATATAAAGAAGATTAAAGACCAGCCGAGATAACCTGAGCCAACAAAGACACAGAAAGCCATGACTGGTAAGGAAACTATAGCAACTTTAAACCATCGCCTACCTTGTCCCCAAATACCAAAAATCAAAGGGGTTAAAATTAAGTAAACCAAAAACAAACCGTCAGTAAATTTTAGAAAATCCTCAGAAAAAACTAGCCCGGAAGCTCCACTGAGAAATTGCGAGCTCATGACAAACCCTAGCGGATAAGCCAGCAACAATGATAGAACAATTAGTACTCCAAATAAACCTAAATTTCTTTTCATAAATTTTTAAACCAGTTTTTAATGTTAGCTATTGCTTGTTTAATTCTATCAAACTTCAAGAACTTTCCCATGCTATCCCCCTTACTGTCGACGCTCTTATAGACCACGGCAGTATTTTGAAGATTTTTGGGCATAGTGGAAATTATAGGCACTACTTCAACCCTCGGCTCGGCGGTTTGTTTTGTAATTATCTTTTTAACCTTTTTGGTCGTCGAGGTTGCATTTTCTTTCACTAAAACATTTCTGTGTCCCGATACAGCTGTGGGGACGGGAATGATCTGAACATCAGAAGAGGCAAGATGAACACTGATATTTGAAAGAGAAGAATCACTCACTACAAAATCCAAAGTACTCGTCGCATTGGTTTGAATATTGCCTGTAAATGTAGACTCGGCCGAGGCATCATCAGAAACTTTGTTGACCACCAAAGTATAATTCCCTCCTGCACCGGTACCCTGTGCCTCGATTTTATACTCGCCCGAGAGAGGGTCTGGAATAGTAATGAACTCCTCATCTGTATTAAACCCCGAATAAAAAGCACCTTCAATCTCATTTATTATTTGTCCGGTAGCAAAGTCTTTGCCCACCCTCCTGCCGTCTGGAGCAGTGATCATAATATCTGCGGGAGACATAACTCCCGCTATTAAGATTCTCGAAACTATTGAACGATTGATCGCTGTGGAGGTTGTTGAGCCGGTAAGAAGATTATAAACATAACTCTCCTCAAATGTTGGTAAACTGCTATGATCAGAGTTTGCAACAACATCATATGAACTACCGAGCGATGCACTCTCAATCGGAACGGTACCATCCCCTTTTCCATCTTCTAGCCCATGATCACCAAACAAACTATCAAAATTTTCTGGGTAACCATCTGCCCACAATGGAGTTTTATTCTCATCACTAATTCTTATTTTAGAAATAGTGCTTGTGCCTGTATCTCCAACTATATTTTTTATATTTATCCCCGAACCTAACAAAGCAGGGAGTCCATTGTTTAGTTGTTCAAGAAAAGTGTTCGATGGGTATCCTGTTGGATAGTTTTCCAGAACTCCTGTGGAAGCTAGTCTCAAATAATTTGATATGGGTAAAAGTTGTTGAACGGAGGTGATTGGAAAATTATGTACATATTCAAACAAATTACTATATCCATTTTCTTTAGCTTGTTGTTTAAAAACAAACTTCATTAATTGATCTACCGGTTTCAAAGGCAATTCCCCCGCTTCCCAAGTTAAATAATCCTTTGGAGAACCTCTGTGCGGTGTCCCGAGGAAAATTAAATTATCAATATCCTGTCCGTATTGTGCAGATTGTGCATAGTACCGAGTGACCAATCCGCCCATACTGTGAGCCACGATATCCACTTTTGAACAACCACAAATCACTTTGACCGAGTCAATTTTAGTTTTTAGTAGTACCGCCGTATCCACATTCGATTTGCGCCAGTCGTATGGGAAAGTAAAAAGTGTTTGGTCCAATATGTACCCGTTCACGAGCAATGTATCTACGAGGTTATCATAAACATGAAAGATTGGGTCTATTCTCCACACCCCATCCTGTTCAGCTGAACCCAAAATCCCTGGCACGATGATCACTGGATTAACGGCTTTCGTCGGGTCTCTGGTCAACCACGGTGTGTACAAAATATTTCCAGAAAGCTGATCCCCCGTACCAGATGGGGTGCTGGTGCCTATGTCGTGTGGACCCGTATCACTTCCCCACCAATTGTTGCGAGCATCCACAGTGCTCAAGGATTCCATGTATACCCCATAGACTGTGTTCCCATGAATATTATTGTTTTCCAAAGATAAATTTCCTCCACGATATCTGACTCCAAAAGGTTGGGCTGTAAACTCACTTTTGGAAATAGTAGTCGTTCCTGAATCCGTATAAATTCCAGAGCTTAAATTATTTCCAAAAAAAGAATTCTCTGCGGTGAAATTTCCACTATTGTATATAGTTTCTCCTAATCCGGGTAATTCAGTGCTCGCTCCGCCGTACTTAACTACAACATTTTTAAAATCTACACCTGAACCAGAATTAAAAACCAAAGCTTGCCAATTGGCCGATGCGGGCATAGTCGCTGAACCATCACCGTTCGTGTCTCCATCTACAGAATCATCCTTTAGCGAAGTAAAGTAGATTTTGGATTGGCTGGTACCCTCTGCAATTAAACTCCCATCTACGACAATGGATCCTGAATTAGAAACATTTCCCAACTTCACCACCGTCCCTGGTTCAACATTCAATGTTGAACTTGATGGAACATAAATTGAACCATTATAAATAATTAGAGGTAAATCAACGCTGTTCCAATGAACCCCATCCTTTGGTGTCCCAGAAATTTCGAAACCTCGATTAGAAAGATCTGAGCTCGTATTACCAACATGAATAAAATCCACTCCGGCTTCAATAAAAGCCGTCCTAGCATTACCAGAAAAAGTATCCGTATCAAGCGTAAGTTTGGTCTGACCAACAACATTTAAACCATACTGTCCGTTGTCAGAAATTCTGCTGTGAGAAATTGTAGTTGTCCCATTTTCAACACTTAAACCCAGAAAAGCATTGTTACCAATCATTGAATTGCTTATCGAAAGAGTTCCTCCTTGTTGCCAGATCCCTCTTAGATTCCCGTACTGAACCACTGTATTCTCCATGTCTCCAATAGACTCTGGGGCGAAATAAAGCCCCGACCATTTTTGGATCGATCCATCAGTTGGTCCATCTCCATTAGTATCCCCGCCCAAAGAATCATCGGCCCAAGAAGTGAAGTGGATTTTATCAGCATCTGTACCATGAGCTACAAGTGACCCATAAACACTTAGGGATCCGCCGCTGGTAAATTTGATAATAGTCCCTGGTTCAACATTCAATGTTGAACCTTGTAGAATGTTTGCGTTGCCTGAAACAACATATACTCCACCAGAAGGTGACCAACTTGAGTCGGTAATATTCCCTCCAGAGATCAAAATATCAGCTTGAACATTTAGAGCAAAGAATAAAAGTGCAAGCAAAAAATATTTTTTCATTTACCTAAAAAGAAAAGTTTTAATCGTTCAAACCAACTTCTGCGGACGATTGGTGTGGTAGTAGAAACTTTAAGTGGTTTTGTACCTACAATAACTGATGCCGTTTGATTGTTTTGAACAGCTGGAATTATTTCTGGGCGATTTTCTTTGGGTATAAAAGCGACTTTATTTTGCAATTCTTGAATTTGAGCAGTCATGTTCGCCTTAACCATTTCTTCATTCTGTTTGATCATTTCACTTCCAACGACTACAAGGCTCACTTCATAAATGTTTACCGGCCTTAGGCCAGTGATGGAGCTGGCGAAAGAAATCTTCGCACCTGACTTAATGAGTGTATCTTCGGGAAAAACGAACTTTTGATTAAAGGATACCAACTCACGACCAAACAGATTTAGTTCGTATTTTGAATTATTTTGAATCTCAATTCTTTCTGAGTTCGCGTTTGAGATAGAGAAATCTTCAGAAATAATCTTTACATCAGCCTTGGATACGGCTTGTCCTGCTGGCGAGGTCGCATTCAGCACCACTACATAGTCCCCCGCATAGGCATAAGAGTGACTGACGATGTGTCCGTATCCTATAGCCCCATCTCCGAACGACCATTTATAAACTGTTTGTCCGGTGAAATCTGCATTTGATTCACCTTTAAATTCTATTGGTGTGCCCACTGTCCCGAGCCTCGCTCTGCCTGCACCAACCTTATAGGTGGGTTGGGGGATCACATTCGAAAGCTGTACTGAACTATAATGCACATCTGTATCTACAGGCTGACTCGTCGTATCACTAATCTGAGAATTCGTGGTAGTGGTCGTGGTGGTTGAAGTTGAATTGGTGGTCGTAGAAGTATTGTTTGAACCCACAATGATAAAATCTTTTATATTGTTGTAGGTCACATCCCCTATTCCACTGACATTTTTAATATCTACAATATTTTGAAACAACCCATTCTGCGTTCGATAATCTATAATCGCTTGCCCTTTCACATCCCCTATCCCATTTAAAGTTTTTAATTCTGTAGAT
>CAYITW010000062.1:1285-5675 GCA_964366395.1 uncultured Candidatus Saccharibacteria bacterium | reverse complement strand
ATGTTTACTATAAATGCACAAGAACGAAGGATCAAAATTGTAACTGTGGTTTCATTAATGAAGAAGACCTATTAGTTCAACTGCACACGCTTATTGATGATTTAGAAATTCAAACTGTACCAATGAAAGATAAAATTACTTTAGAGGTACAACGATTTAAGAAGTTTGAGCAAATGCTTCTTGGTACAAAAACTCCCGTGGCAGTTAAAGATATAGATATTCGTAACTATGCCAAGTTTATCCTTGTCGAGGGTACCATGGAAGAAAAGCGTGAATTTATGAGATGTTTAAAGAGTGAGATAGTACTAAATAAGAAGAAAATATCATTACAAAATACTAGAGTGTAAGTATAAAAAATGTTCTAAAAATGGTAAAATATACTTGTGCCTGCAATAGATCCCGAAAAAAATCAAGAAGTTGATCTTGGAAAGTCCGTTGAACCAACGGATAATTTTTTGAATTTTCAAAACGATAAGCAGAGAGAAATTTACAGGGCACTACTTAAACTTAACCCTGTGTACGGAATGCGTTTGGGTGAAATATATGCCGGTATTATCCGAACATTAAACGACAAGGATCACCCAGATCGTTTTTCTCAGGCGGCTCATTCAATACGCGAACTCGCAAATCTGATTCCTCGATTTAAAGAAGGAATCATAATGCCTGAGAAGACCAAGAAATTGGAGGATATTTTAAATAAAAAGAACTGGACTTCACTCAAATCTTTAATCGGTACTACTGCTACAGGAGCAACACCTAAGAATGTTGAAGATTTAATGAACGAGATTGACGCTGTATTAAATCGCCCTAGTGCATCAGATAATATTGTTACTCAGCTTGTGAATACCCATCCCGACCGATCAAACCTACCGCCATATTTACAGAAAGGTTTTATTAAAGAATGGGGTCGCCTACATAAATGGTTTACGAAAACTTCCCACTATACAGATATCAAGGAATCTACTGAAGGAATTGTTGAAAAAGACTTTGAGAAAAACTTTCTATTTTTTGAAGATCTTTTATATAGAGCAATTTGTTCCGTACCATTTTTCCAACCTCTTCCAGAGATTGACACCATACTTACAATCGCGAATCCTACAGCTGCAGATGTGGCAACTTTGTCTAGACTGATTTCTCATTCCAAACAAAGAGAGTATTTTTTCAATCTATGTAATAACGCTGGGTGGATCAAACCTCTTAAAGACAGCGGTGCTTTTTTAAAACCCCAAGAACCTTTAAGGGAAAATGGGGGTATCGCTTTCATCCCGTGGCCTGAATCAAAATACCTAGCCAGAATAGCCCATGAGAAACCTCAAGAGGTATATGAAATTATCCAACCTCTTGATTCAGAAAATCAAACAGTACTGTATGATTTTGTGGAATGTGCAAACAATTCTCCAGTTGATATAGCTGTTCTGTATGTTCCTCTAATTGAAACAAAGAAATGGCTTAGCAATCCTTACAATCTTTTGTTGCCAGATAAAATTGCGAGTTTGATGGAAAAACTAGCTGAGGGAGGTAAACAGAAAGAAGCTCTGAGCTTGGCTAGAGTGCTATTCGATGTTCAAGTTGAAAAACCAACAAAAACTTCTGACGACGAGAATGATCCTTTTCGTATCATTCACCATGATGCTAAGCCCTACTATGACGAGTGGCGATATGGAGAAATAATAAAGAATAAAACTAAAAAAATCTCGGAAACAAATCCTGTCGATTTATTCAATATATTTTCAAGCATTCTTCACCAAGCAATTGAACTAGAAGAGCGAGGTAACAAGGAAGATAGCTTCTATGAATATTCACATATCTGGCGACCCAATTTGCGACACGGTAGAAATTCCCGTGAGGACGCTAAGAATATCCTTATAGACGGAATCGTCAATTTAATTGAGAAGTATAAGGATGACGATTCCACTCTTCAGGGTTTTGTTGATGTATTAAGAAAACATAGCTTTGCAATTTTTAAGCGAATTGAAATGCTTATTTATACTGCACGGCCAAACTTATTTCAGCAGGAAGCTGAGGACATACTTTCCAACAAAGCCATTATCATCGCTTATAATTTAAGAAGAGAATATCTTCCTTTACTTGCCTTGCGATTCGCTGGCTTATCAGAAGAGACAAAGGGGGAAATTCTAGAAGCTATAAAGATCGGTCCTGACTTTAAAAAAGCAGATCATATGACTGACGATGATTTAGTTGCTACTTCAGAACACTGGAAGAGTCTATATTTTTCTGGAATAAAAGATTATTTGCCAGCTGATCTTTCTGAGGAGTACGGGAAAATTGTTACTAAGAGAGGTGAACCGCAAGACGACGATGGAGAAATCAAAATGTGGGATGGGTATGATAAAAGTCCCGTAACTCTTGAAGAATTGTCTGGCCTCGATGTTCCACAGACAATTACACTTCTAAAAGAATATAAGCCTTCAGACGATCAACCTTTTGCTCACCATACAGCTTCTGCTCTTGGGTCAGACTTTGCAAAAGTTATTGCAGAGAATCCAGAAAAATACATAGAAATAGCAGGTCAATTTCTGAAAGAAAATATAAGACCCATCTATATCTATCATTTCCTTTCAGGAATAAAAGACGCACTGAGAAATAATAAAAATTTTGACTGGACTCCTGTAATAGGTTTTTGCCATAGCATTTTAGTTGATCTTAAAAAAGAAAACCTGCCTCAGCCTGAAAATAAACATGAACAGGACTGGGAGTCTATTAAACAATCAATTGCAGACCTCCTCGGCAATGTTCTAGGAGGAGCGACCAAATGCGATATTCCAATTTCACTTAAAAAACCTGTCTGGGAAATGTTGGTTGTTCTCTGTAATGATCCAGATCCAACTCCAGAATATGAAAAAGAGAGAGTGGATGAGGGAACTTTTGATGCTTCGACCGTTGCGATTAACACTATTCGGGGAGAAGCAATGAACGCGGCTATAAATTATGGATTATGGGTTGCGAAAAATGAACCTTCTGAAGCCAATGGGGATAATAGAATGCCGAAAGAATTAGAAGATCTGCTTGATACTCATCTTGATACGAGTGTTGATTCCTCATTAGCTGTTAGATCAGTCTACGGGCGTAGAATCCCTAATCTCTTCTACTTAAACCGTACCTGGCTTGAAAAGAAAATGGATGTTATTTTCCCAAGTGATACCGATCCAAATTATTTTGTCTCTTCTTTTGAATCTTATTTATCAAATCAAATTTACGATGATGTCTTTGCCTTACTGAAAGATAAATACAGAGATGCGACAAAATTCTTAGGGGCAACCCCCAAAAAGGGTTACCATTCAATAGACCTTAATGAACGACTGCCCCATCATTTAATGGCTGTTTATGTGAATGACGTTAAATACGATGACCTTATTGAACAGTTTTTCTTAAACGCACCTATCAAAGCAAGAGCAGAAGCAATCAGTTTTCTTGGAAGAGTTGCATTAAGTGAAGTTGGTGGGTTTGAAAAGAAGAAAAGTGAATTTGCCAAAGCAAGACTTCTATCGCTTTGGGTAAGTAGAGTTAAGGCACTAAAAGACATTCCTGAAGCTTTTGAGGAGTTGCAGGAATTCGGTTGGTGGTTTGAAAAAAGCCCTTTTGATAAAAGGGATACTATCTTGCTAATGCTAGAAACCGTTGAATCTAGTAAAGGTGTTGTTGATGTTTCTTATCAGATAGTAGAAACATTAGAGAATTATGTAGCAGATTTTCCTACCGAGTCTATAAAAATTCTTAGTTGTATCGCACACGCCGAAAAAGATTACGAGATTTCGTACAAAACTGACTCTTATAAAAATATTATTCGTCAGGCAAAAGTGTCTGGGGATGCAGATACGAAAAGGCTTGCTGATGATTTAATCAACTATCTAGGAACAAAAGGACTCCTTGATTTTAGGGAACTCTTGTAAATTATATGGACAACGACTACGAACATCTAAAATTATGTCAGGGACAAAAAGGACTATTCCGCAATGAAATTTCTCAAGAAGAAGTTATTGAAATTATTGCTCGTTATCCTACATCCCTTTGGCTTGATCTCTTCTCTAAGATTGACGGCTTTTTGACTATTCCTAGAGGTAGAGATTTTGATCCTCAAAAATTCTTGGCTGAGAACCTATTTTGTCCTAGTGCACTAGAGAGAACTAAGAGACCTGCCAATTCTAATTCGGTATTTTTTACCTATGGCCAGTTAAATTTGCTTCGAAAACTAGCCATCGTATATGGCAACGATAGTAACCAGACTGAAATAGAAAAAATTGATATATCAAAAGTCTTGTTAGCGACTCAGGATATTCACAACGACTACGATAGTTTTGTTCATACAGGAGAATATGAGAATTTTTGTAAATCGGTGTTGCGAAATGGCTACTTAAACGGCGTGACAGAT
>CAYITW010000062.1:0-1275 GCA_964366395.1 uncultured Candidatus Saccharibacteria bacterium | reverse complement strand
GCTAAAAAAATGTACGTCGACCAGTCAGCAAAGTTACCAATATATCCCAATCAAACATTTGATGATTTCTTCAGACAACGAGTTGGGCTAATACCTCAAGATGCACTTTCATTAAACTTCGCTTTAGCGACCCCTTTCTTCCAGACTATGGAGACTTTTTGGGGGCAGACGGCAATCCTACCGACAAATTATTTCGGACTTACAGAAATCGACCAAGCGCAGATTAATTCCATCATCGATAGTATGACTATAGATTTTGCAGTAATTAAAGATGCCCTTACTCGTGAGATTCATAAAAAGAAGCTTGGAGAATTACCAGTCGGCTATGGTTTAAGTGCTTTCCGTAAGACTCCACTTGTTAGACTTCCTGATGGAAGGCTCGTTTGTGTAAACCTGCCTTGTTTGTTTGAAAAAAGTACTCAGAATGCAATCTGGATGCCAACAAAGGGTTCTTCTGGCACTGATAGACAAACTTTGGTCAATCATCTCACTCATTATAGAGGCCTTCTTTTTGAAGAATATCTAAAAGAACTCTGCTCGATAATGATAAGTAAAAATCAAAAATTATCTTTCAAGCACATACCTCCTGAAGCGACAGTTGACCACGAAGAGGTTGGCGACTCTATCTTAATTCAAGGGAACAAGTTAATAATATTCGAGGCAAAATCTAGACAGTTTCTTGAACCTTTCAAAATGACTGGAAATTGGGAAAAGGATCAAACTTTCATAACCACTTTTGTTGAGGCTTCTCAGCAAGTTGAAACGGCAGCAACTAAGATAAGATCCAGAAAAATTACTGGTTTGAATATTGATCCCAATAATATTGAAAAAATATATCCCGTGATAGTAACTTATGAACCTGTTCCTATGCATGGGAAACTACAAAGACTCATTCGTCAAAAGGTTGCTGAGGCTGGATACTTAACTGATGCAATTTTTGCACCACTTGAAGTGATGACTATTGATGACATTGAGCGATCGCTCGATGCAGTAGATACAATAACTCTAGTTGAATTACTAGACGAAAAAAATTCAGGGATTCCACATGCAAGCGAAGCAAACTTTCATAATTTTGTAAGCCAATATGTGTCAACTTATACAGTCTTATCTAGCGGATGGCAGGCTGAACAAGTAGAGAGAACATGGCGAGAAGTTTTCCAACCTTATTTTAGAGATAAATTTAAATAACAAAATTAGCCCAAATGGTCTATTTTTGTAGAGCTTCTCGTGCTAGCTCTTGAAGGTGAGCCTACAGAGTCTGGAATGGAACACCAT
>CAYITW010000061.1:0-5744 GCA_964366395.1 uncultured Candidatus Saccharibacteria bacterium | reverse complement strand
TCTAAATTCGAACTGTCCCCTACCTAGAAACGAAAACCTGACAAGTATACCCAGAACCGTAAACAACGACGCCTGTTTTGACTATATTGACCGTTTCCCAATGTGTAGAATCCAAACTGAATCCTTGCCTATCAACTGGAGTTATGAATGCAACAATTTTATCTATAATAAAATTAACTACCCTTCATGTGTGGAAACACATAAAAATGATAAAGACTTTTATGGTGCTGAGTGGAGAGTATATTTGAGACGAACAGAAAGTATTTGGAAAACTAGTCGTGAGGAAATAGTTCTTTATGACAACGTTGGAAAAGTTGTGGACACTCTCAAATATTAACTAAATATTTAGTAAGCGAAAAAGTGCAACTCCAAAAGCTACGGAAACATTGAGAGATTCTTTATTTCCTTTCATAGGTATTTCTGCAATAACGTCACTTAATGATAGCAACTTTTCGCTAACTCCAGTCACTTCGTTGCCAACAATAAATAAAACTGGTTGTCTGACCTTCACTTTTTTGTAATCAACGGAACCTTTTGTTTGCTCAAGAGCGATTATTTGATATTTATTTTTTTTAAATTTCTTAATTAAGTTTACTGGAGAAAACACAGACTCCCAAGGAATTGTTTTTTCTGCTCCAAGTGCCACTTTAGCTATGTCACTCCTCGCTCTGCCGTACTTGTCAGTAGGAGCTGGTGTGTAGCCAGACAAATAAATCTTACTGACCCCGAGCGCATCACAAGTACGAAAAATAGAGCCAACATTGTGGGTACTTCGTATATCGTGAAGCAGTACGACTATTTCTCTTTTCATACTTTATACGTTATACTTTATACATTATACTTTGAATTTTTACCATGCATCCATTCGCAATTTTCCCAACTTTATTAAGTTTTCAAATATTAGCTCCTTTTTTACTTAGAATATGTGCCGGGCTTTTTGTTGTTTACCTCGGTTATAAACTATACAAAAAATCATATAATTTTGCCGCAGGTATATATGCCATATGCGGAGCTCTAGTCGTTTTGGGATTATATACTCAAATCGTAGCAATAATCTCAATTGCTATGGTTAAATTTGATTTTTATTTGGATTATTGGATTGAAAGAAAATTGAAGCCAATTTCATACGAGACTTGGATTTTGTACACAGTTTTTATAATTATCTTTCTTTCCCTTATCGTAACTGGCCCAGGGTTCTTAGCTTTTGATTTACCGTTGTAAAAACCCCGCACAGGATTAACTTCTGCAGGGGTTTATTCGGACTATGAACTAAAAAGGTTTATGGCGTGCTGGAGTGCAACCTCCAAATCAACGATGATATCCGGTCCTGTGCCAAAACCGTGTTCATCGGGATCCGAACACGTGCACAAACCGAAACCTTTTCCCGGTATCCATTCAATGGATGTATATTTATCGCCAAACCTCAAATCAAGCCACCAGTGACCGTCTGGATTTACTGGTTTGTCGATACTGGCAAAAACAGCAGGAAAAAGCTTAACGATTCTGCTACAAAGAGTCTCGATTTCACTCATGGTTTACCTCTTTGTTTATACTATCAATAAAAATCAATAAGTAAATAGTTGGACTTTTGGCTTGTGCGCCCGGCAGGGTAATCTTTTTGAATTCTAACTCGTCGTCACTTGTCAGAATTCAAAACGCAGATTCACGACACTCGCTACTGCGAGCGTAAACCGTGAATCTGTTCGATTCCTGCACGCAAAGCTGTGCTTTGCTCGGGCACACAAAAATACGCTTATGCGGATATTTTGTGCGCCCGGCAGGAATCGAACCTGCGACCCTCTCCTTAAAAGGGAGCTGCTCTACCGACTGAGCTACGGGCGCGTAAGTAAAAATATACCAGAAAAACTGAAAAAGTCCAAAAACAACGATGCGGTTGCCGACTTGGCAACCGCATTTTTCTTTTACTCGTTTGTTTGTGGTGTGGCTTCCAAAGCAATCGACTCAGACTGTCTGGACTTGAGTATCTTTTTGAGCCTCCTGATTTGACCTTCGGAGCAATGGAATCTTTCCGCCAAAACCCTCTGAGTCAAATCAGAAGTCAATATGAATTTCATGATTCTCTCTTTCTCCTCTCCTGAGAAGAAAGGCTTTCTTCCCATCACACCCATAACTCCTCCAGCCACTCCTTCTATCTTTAATCTATCAAAAATTAAAATAAACACAACTGCAAATTGATTGACCTAATAAAGGGTATTAAACCCCAGGGCAAGCCCTGGACTCGTTTGAGTTCGCTCCGCTCACACAGGTCTACGTCGGCAATAAAAAAGTCCAAAGATTTCTGTTAAAAATCTCTGGACATTTGCCCTGCTTTTAGCCGAGCTACAAACATGTCGCTGGCACGCAAGTAGTATCCGTTCATAACTGGGACTCTGGTACGCTCCCAAGTCCCCATCATGAACCGTAGACACTCAGCCCAATGATCCGCCTTGATTGTACCAAGTGCAATTATTTTCCCGTCAGTTGGAAGACTGTCCATTTTTTCAGATAAGTCGTCCAAAACTTGACGACCACCAGAACAATACCCTAGCCGATCGAAAGCTCTCTCAACTCGAGCTCCAGAAAGTGCTTGTCTCCTTTGCAATTCCAAATCTTGTCTCGCATACAGTGTAAAACGAAACAAGAAATAGTCGTGACCTTCAGATACGACCCTTGCAACAGCCTTCATCTTGTAGTAAGTGGTTTCGTGGCAAGGAAAAGCGTGCATATCTGGTATGAGTTTGAGCTGACGATGAACCCTACTAATGGACTTAGTGTGATTCATAAACTGCCGCCGATTTCATTGACTTGGACCTCACCAGAAGACCGCAAGCCAAGACGATTTTTTGTGTTTCATCAACCAACTCGTCAATCTCTGAATCC
This sequence comes from uncultured Candidatus Saccharibacteria bacterium, assembly GCA_964366395.1. GTDB lineage: Bacteria > Patescibacteriota > Minisyncoccia > Phycocordibacterales > DATDWN01 > C7867-006. The sequence goes on along the minus strand of CAYITW010000061.1, from coordinate 2,864 downwards.
CGCATTGCCTCAAGAATCATGGGTATTTGTTTGCGTACAGCAGCCTGAGACCCCTTAGCAAGAGAGTCCGTGGCGAGATGCATAGCAAAAAAAAGACCGAGAGGATTGACTATTCCTTCCTCGTTTGTTTCCAAATCTCTGTACAAAACGATGAAGTAGGATTTCATGTATCCGACTTCATCGCCTGCAAACTGCTTCAGTTTTTCAACAATGACTCCAACTGGAGCAGTGACTTTCGTTTTGCTTTCAATGAGCATTGTTACACTCCCAAGTCTAAGTATACTCCTAGTAAAATCTGAGGCAAACACTGGAACTTTTCCTTGTTTAAAGACTTAATATCCATTTCTCTAGCAATATTGGAAGTTCACCTTTACCAGTACGAACTTGGTGGGTCATATCGACTAACCCCAAAGACATTTCTCTTAGTTCTTCTGTTTTGTATTTTCTACTACCAGAAAGGGCATTTTTATAAGGAAAGGGCGCTAAGCCAGTTTCTTTTTGACTCCCCGCAAGACTTGCGAGTAACATATTTTTTACCTGCCAAAAAAATATTCCGTGGATTTCTTCTGGACCCACCCCTTTGGACAGGAAACTTATATAATCAACCCAAAGATTTTTTTTATCTTTCTCAACTAGCCCGTTTGTAATAGAAAATATTTTAGAATCCGTTTTTTTAGATTCAGTCAGTTTAAATTCTTGAACTTGTTTAGCATTTTTTTCTAACTTCTTAAGAGTAGTTGCATCAACCCCCGATTCTAGGATTAAGAATATCTGGTCCGACTGAGACATTTCAGTAATCTTATTTAAAACATAATTTTTGTAATCCTTCTTCTCAAAAAGATTGTCCAAGACTACTGTATATTTTTGCTCAAAAAGTCCCTGAGAAACGAGTAATTCTTCAAACCTATTTTCATCCCAGTTTTCAGTTGTTATTTTAAAAAGTTCTGCTTCTGGCCTTTTCTTTTTTGCTTGCTCCAAAAGCTCGTGCAGTTTTTTTCTAGACTTATGTGTATCAGTTCCGTGAATTAAGTAGATCATAAAAATATACTAAAAACTTCGTTGACTCATAATTTTTTTGGAGACTCTCGGAGCGCGACGGCGCGAGAGTGAGAAAATTTCCAGCCCGGAAATTATGCGTGCTCCAAAAAAGTTATGAGGAGAAAGAAGTTTACTTAAATATATCATAGTATTTTTTTGAGTTCGCCCCAATTATCGCCACTAGAAACATCCGTTGTGCAAACTATCCCGTGTGTTTTTTTAGTATCCGTAATCCCTTCCATTATTTTTTTAATTTCAGGAGCAATAGAATCGATTATATTTTCTTTAATTTCATATACCAATTCGTCGTGAACCTGAAGTAAAAGACAGACATCTTCCTTTAAACCCTTTTTATTAAGTAAACTATCCACTTCTATCATAGCCATTTTTATAATATCCGCCTCTGTCCCTTGGATAGGAGCGTTAACAGCCATCCTTTCAGCCTGAGCCTTCATAAATGGAAGTTTGGAATGTATATCTGGAAAATACCTACGTCTGCCAAAAAAGGTCTCTGTATAGCCTTTTTGGGCAGTTTCTCTTTTCACTTTTTCTAAGTACTCAGCCAAGCCAATAAATCTCTGAAAATACTCGTCTAAAAACCTCTGTGCTTCTTCCCTGCCCGTTCCAATATTTTTCTGTAAGGCAGTCACGCCCATGCCATACATCACACCAAAGTTTATTACTTTTGCTTTGTTTCTCATTTCTTTGGTTACAGCCTCTGGTTCAACACCGAAAACCTCACTAGAAACAGCTGTGTGAACGTCTTGACCTGTTTTAAAAATTTCTATAAGTTTCTTGTCGCCTGATAGAAATGCGGCGATACGAAGCTCCATTTGAGAATAATCAAATGAAACAATTTTATATCCTTTTTCTGCAATAAAAGATTTCCTAATTTCCCGCCCGAGCTCAGTTCTGTTAGGAATATTTTGTAAATTTGGATTTTCACAACCCATTCTTCCAGTAGTAGTCCCCGCCTGAAGAAAATCTGCGTGAAGTCTGTTGTCTTTATCAACTTGTGTTGGAATCGTGTCTATATAAGTGCCCAAAAGTTTAGCCAACTCTCTGTATTCCAAGACAAATCCAGCAATCGGGTTTTCATCTTTCAGTTTCTCAAGTTCTGATTCTTTTGTAGAAAAACCTCCACTTGCTGTTTTTTTCTGGTTTTTTGCTTTCAGACCCATCTTAACAAAAAGCATCTCTGCCAACTGTTTTGGAGAATTTATATTAAATTCCTCTCCTACTATCTTCCAAATCTTTTTCTGGAGTGACTCTAGTTCTGTATGATATTTTTTTGATAAGGATTGTAATCTTTTAACGTCTATTTTTATGCCAAACTTCTTCATCGACTTTATTATTGGAATAAGTGGTTTCTCTATTTTATCTATGACAAAAGATAGGTCTTGGTCTTTTATTATTTTTTCCAATGCAACTTTTGCATCTTTTAAATTGTGTGTACGAGTATAAGAGAGGATATCGTCTATTGTGGGAGTAGTTTTATTTGAATCCACAACCCACAAAAGAAGACCTGTTTCAAAGACTTCTTCTGGACTCCCTTCAACACTCGGACTCTCTGGGAGAGAAATTGAGAGAACTTCTGCAACTTTAGTACCCAAAGAGCGGAATTCAAACTCCACAAATAAATCCTGCACTTTTTTCATATCTATATCCTCACGAAAAACTTTTTCTGGAAGAGTAAAATGTATTGGGGCATCACGACGGATAGTCGCGAGCATCTTGGAGAACAAAGCTTCTTCTTCACCATTTTTCAAAAGTTCTATAATTCTTTTTTTAATTCCAACTTTTTCAAAAGCTTTCTCATTTTTCTT
>CAYITW010000060.1:0-5799 GCA_964366395.1 uncultured Candidatus Saccharibacteria bacterium | reverse complement strand
ACGCTCATGTCCATGGCAGAGAAAGTGACCAAACTTTCCGACATCTGCACTGTCTGCGGGGAAGAGGCGGTGTTTCACAAGCGCGTCACCAAAGGCAAAACCGTCAACCCCTTAACCCCGGACAAGTCGCTCGTCGGAAAAATAGAAAGCTACGAAGCCCGCTGCCGAAGGTGCTTTAAAAAATCGTAGTACCCCGTGCCGGATTGCCGTGATTACACGGCACTCACCAGCAGTAGAATTCACTTCGTTCATTAACTGCTGGATTGCGAACAGGTAAACCGGTTCGCATACGATACCGAAAACAGAGATAAAAAAATCCCGCACAAGCGGGACTTTTTTATCTGTACCCCAAATTGTATCACATTGGAACCAGCTTCTACCTTCACTGAAGCAGTGGGGTAATATTTTCCAGGTCAGCTTACAACCCATGCCTATGATGTCTACCATGAGTTATTAGAAGCGATTTAGTTGGTACTAATTGATATAAATGATAATATACATGGGCATGTCGCAAAAAAAGAAGATTACAAAAGCAAAAGAAGTTCTTTTGAAATATCAGGTTAATAAGAATCTCGAAGAACTAGATCGTATAACATGGCTAAAACAACTTGTTGACGCCGACAAGAATAATGTAAACCAGTGGTACGTTTCTGATAAGAATAGTTCATTTGTTAATTTTAAATAGTATGGCTAATTGGAGTGATTTATTGTCTGAAATAAATAAGCGAGGGAGTACGCATGATATTATTCGTCGTAAATACTTAAAAAAATTAAGCTCGTTAACCAAAAGAAACACTATAGCTTACTACAGTGGCTGGCTGCAAAAACCCAATGCTCCAAATCTCAGTATTTCTGACAGTGATAAGAATGGATTCATGAATGCCATTTCGAAACTCGATACTTCTAAGGGCTTAGATCTCATTTTACATACACCAGGCGGTGAGACAGCAGCTACAGAATCAATCGTAGATTATTTACGACAAAAGTTTGGTGAGAATATCCGTGCGATTGTCCCACAATTGGCGATGTCTGCAGGAACTATGATTGCATGTGCTACAAAAGAGATTATCATGGGTAAACAATCTAGTCTTGGACCGATAGATCCACAGTTTGGTGGTATACCAGCACACGGTATAATCGAAGAATTCGATCAAGCAATTCAAGAAGTTTCAGCTGATCCCAAAAAAGCCCCTATATGGCAAGTTATTGTATCGAAATATGGTCCAGCCCTTCTTGGAGAATGCAAGAAGAGCATTGCTTGGTCGGAGGACATGGTGAGAAAGTGGCTCAGATCAGGCATGTTTGCTTCACTTAGTGATGCTGAAGCTAAGTCAAAAATAGATAGGATCATTAAGGATTTCGGAAGCCATGCGTTAACCTTATCTCATGCTCGTCATTTATCAGCAAAAAGTTGCTTTGACTCTGGATTAACAATTCAATTTATGGAGGACAATCAAAGTTTGCAAGATGCTATTCTTACAGTACACCATGCCTTTATGCTTACCTTTGACGGCACGCCAGCGGTTAAAGTAATTGAAAATCAAAACGGTAATGCTTATATACAGACTCTTCAACAGTTGATCGTGAACAAATAACTTTAACTCTCACGTCGTACAACCTCTCTTTTAAGACGTTGTTTTGAGGCTAGCGATTCTATAACTCCAATCAATGTAGCTGATAGTAAATCATAGTAGCCTTGGATCTTTCCAAAAAGGGATAGTTTATTGTGTAAAGACTTTCAAGGTTGTCGTTGTGGTTTGTATACACAAACTCCGTTTCCTTGATATTCACCGTTGTTTGCCTCGCAATCGTGCTGCATTTCCTGATCTCTTCGCTGATCTTGTAGGGAGTTATTTATATCATTCAGCTTGCTTTGAATATCGGTTGTATCAGTGTTCGGTTGAGTATTTTGATTGTATTGTGTATTTTCCTCAGTATTTGTAGTTGATTGCTCGATTTTTTTAAGTGCTTCGGTATTAATGCGCTGCTGTTGAGGAAGAAAAAGCACAAAATAGTAGGCAATTGAGAGAGAAATAATGACCAAGGATAGACAAGAAAGGATTATTATAAGTTTTTTCATTAATTTATTTGCCAGATACAATATATTGCACAGGGATAATTTCATTCTTCTCTAAAACTTCAGAGCTTGAATATGTTGTAACTTCAGGCACGTCGTTAGTGACTAGGATTCGATAAATGAAAGCGTCTTCATTATGGTCTTTTAGAAAGCCTAGTTCATTGCTTGAAAGAAAGTAAGAAGATCCGAGAGAAGCTGTGGTGCTTTTTACCTCAATGTACTTTTTTCTCCCGTCTTCAAAAAATGATAAAACATCGTACCCCAACCCGTCACCATCTTCAACAGCAACATGACGAATTTTATCTGCTAAATCCTTTCTATTGATAGATTCGAAGAATGCTTGTTCTATTGCAACTGCAATCTCTTCCCCTTTCTGTCCTGTTAATTTTCTCTTTTTATTAATTTCTTCCCAATTGTCAATCCTACGAGCAATTCTATAATGTTTTTCAGGAGCGATTATCTTTTTTTGCTCCAGTTCTTTTGGTTGAGAAAATTTTTTAACAAAGTTCCGAACTGAGTGAAAAGTCTCGCTTCTCTTGGATGATTGTAGATTATGATTTATAGTGCGTTTTTCTAAATAATCTTTGTATGCCTGTAAACCCCAATAGGAAATACTATTTGTAATAAAAACCGAGTTCATTTTTGATAGACCTTCAATCATTGAGGAAAATTCCGAGAGAGCTTCCTCAAATCGCTGACTTCCTGATCTCTTTTTATAGAGATTGCTTGCGAAAAACTCTCTAAGTTGTTCTTGATAGTATTCACTTGCAGCTCTTTCAAAATCTTGCACTCTGTTACTTGTATCTCTTTTTAATTCCTCTGTTTGTTTTTTTATATTCCCGGATAGTTTTTTGATTCTATTAAGCTTCCCAAAACTAAGTAAATTAGATAAAAAATCGCTTCTTAAAATAGCCTCAAGTACTAACGATAATAGGCCTGCGACAATCATTGAAGCAATAACGCTTCCCAAAAAATCTTTCTGGAATTCTTCACTGTTGGAAAATAGAAAGAGGATCAAAATGAGAGATATTCCATAAGAAAGAAACTCGTGGTTGTGTAACTTTTCTTCTTTCTTTTCAAGACTATCTAGTTTTTCTTCAAGATCAGATAGTTGCTCACTGTAATTTTTATAAACAGATAAATCAAGCCTATATTCTTCTAACGTTGGTTCGTGAGGTTTTGCTTGTACCATATCTTAAACCTCCGCTGGGGAATAAAAAAGCTCTCCGCCAGCGAAGCCTTGCGACTCCTACCGTCCTTTCGGACGATAACCTTGTGAGATGCTCTGACGAAGAGCTTACTTCTCACAAGGCTTTCTCTTGCCATGCCAATTGTTTGGTTTAGGCGATTAAGCAATATTATACATCACTAGATTAAGTTAGGTGAAGCTATAGAACGAATAACTGCTAAAATAGTCTTTATGTTAGGCAGACCAACAAAATTTGATCCTAAATTCGTAGATGAAGCAGATAAATATCTTTTAACTACAGGTAAAGAGAAGATGCATCTTCCCAAGATAGAGAGCTTCGCTATCTGGTTGGACGTAAATAAGGATACATTATATGCGTGGGCCAAGAAATATCCTGAGTTTTCCGACGCTTTGGACAAGATAAAGTTGAGGCAAGCAGTACAACTTATTGATGATGGTGTCTACGGGGGGAAAGAAGTAAATGCTACGATCATTAAATTAATGCTTCAAAATAATCATGGTATGAAGGAAAGAGCTGATCACACAACAAATGATAGAGAATTACCAACACCTATAATGGGTGGAGCCTCCGTCGTTAATATTTAAAAACGTTTTTACTAGATTCATTGAAAAACGTGGAAAAACGCCCTCAACAGATACACTGGTTAAGACAGTCAAAGCCTTAAAAGGCTCTCCAAAAATCTTCTTAATAGAATTACTACGAACTGCTAGTTGCCTTGAGATAAAAACGGTCATTACACTCCTAAATTAAGTTCAGTAAAGCATTATTTGCTTTTATTGGAAAAAATCGGGTGGTAGATAAAGACTCCTATTGAGGTACCACCCGAGATAGGAGTTTTTGTTTTGCATATGACTACAACTCAAGCAAGAAATTTACTTGGCGCACAATCTAAAGGCATGTCAGACGAAGATATTCAGGCTTTGCTCGGACAATTTTATGATTTAGCTGAAGTGATTGCTAATACACTCCAAAGGCATGATTCCAACGAAAGAACTAAAGGTATTGACGCTCTAAATACGGAGGTTCACAATAAATCAAGAATCCAATAAACCTATGAGAGCAATTATTTATACCCGTGTTTCTACTGCGGAGCAAGTAAAGGGCTACAGCCTCACGTATCAAGAGGAGTTATGCCGTGAGCATTGTAAGAAAAACGAATGGGAAGTAGTCGAGGTATTCCGAGAAGAAGGAGAATCTGCCAAAACCGCAGACAGAACACAGCTTTTAAAGCTTTTACGCTACTGTATCGATAACAAGGGTAAGGTTGATGTTGTCGTGGTGCATAAGATTGACCGTGTAGCAAGAAATGCGCCCGACCATCATGGTATTAGAGCCGCTCTTACTCGATCCGGAATGGTTCTACGGTCAGTAAGTGAGTCAATTGACGAATCTTCACAAGGAAAATTTATGGAGAATATTTATGCTGCCGTAGCACAACTGGATAATGATGTACGGTCAGAACGCACTAGAGAAGGAATGCGGGAAAAGGTTAAACAAGGTCAATGGTCATGGAAAGCCCCACTTGGATACAAAAACACACCAGAAGGGCTTGTAATGGATGAAAGTACTGCCCCACTCATTAAAAAAGTGTTTGAAGTGTATGCACAAGGGGGCCGTACATATAATGACATGGCACGCTTGATGAATAAGTGGGGCTTACGATCATCAAGAGGCGGAAAGTTAGTACCTCAGAGTGTTGAAAACATACTTCAAAATAAGCTGTATATGGGCATAATTCATGTGGACGGGTGGAAAGAAGAGTATTCAGGTGTACATCCTAAAATAATCGATTCTACGCTGTTTCACAAGGCTACAAAGGTGCGAGAAGGGCATTCCTTTACGGCAGTGCCTAGATTAGTCCATAATCCGGACTTCCCTCTAAAAAATGTAGCCAAATGCTCGGAATGTGGGGAATTTCTAACAGGTAGCTGGTCGAGAGGTAGAAATAAGCGCTACGCATATTACCATTGTTTGTGTGGTAAAACTCGAATTTCTAAGAATGCACTAGAAGAAGTGTTTTACCAGCGAATAAAGCAAATACTACCGAATAAGGCGTACATAAAGCTTTTTAAAGAAGTAATGTTCGAGGTATGGAAACAAAAGCAGTCCGATGCAATAAAATGGTTGAAAATGGTGGATGCAGAGATAAAAAAGCTTAAAGATTTTAAGGAATTGTTGCTTAAAAAGAATTTAGAAGGGGTTATAACGGATGAAGATTATAAAAAGGAAAGTGAACGCATGCAAACAGAAATAACGGTCAAAGAGATTGAACGTAGTGAGTACAGGAATGAAGAGACAAATATAGACTATTTAGTCAGTCAAGCAGAACGGTTATTTGAGAACGTATCTACGTTATGGTTAGACGCTCCGTATGAGCACAAACTCCGATTCCAAACACTTTTGTTTCCAAAAGGAGTTGTCTATAAAAACGGAAATATTGGAACCACTGAATTGGGGCTTCCATTTGCTCTAATTGGAAATGGTGTGCCTTCAAAATCAACTTTAGTACCC
>CAYITW010000059.1:0-6079 GCA_964366395.1 uncultured Candidatus Saccharibacteria bacterium | reverse complement strand
GCTGTATAAAAATAGCCACATCAAAAACTTTATCCAGATTTATTATCGGAGCAAACCAACTTTCAGCCAAATATCTTGGGTAGGAAATAACAAAAAAACTTCTAAGAACCTTCTCACCCAGGTTTACTCCTTTGGAAGTGACCTTTAATGCACTTGGAGCTATGATATCTTTCAATTCCAAACTACCTGAATCGTATATCTCTTGCGGGAGAATTGTTGAAATTGGTGCCTCTTCTTTCTTTTTTAAAAAATCAAATATTCCCATAAATTTAATTTGGTTTTATTGGCTTTTCCGTGTCTCCAGGGTTGAATGCTTTATAAAACAACTCTATAACCTCTTCTGTTCCTAGTCTTATAACCCTTATTCCGCATCTGGATAGCCCCTGCTCTACTACAGAGACCCTTTGTTCAAGTTGCGTTCTGTTTTCCTCAAAACTAAGTTGTTTTTTTTGCAACTCTGCCCCTGCCGATTTTTTTTGAAATAATCCTGAAACCATATTTCCTTTCATGCTAATCATAGCTGGATCATACGGCACGACAACAAAGAAACTTTTCGTCATAATGCTTGTTGTTTCTGTAAATTTTTTTATAAATCCTATATATTCTCTAGTTTGTATTTTCATCAAATCATTCACTTGTTCCTTATATCTTTCCTCTAAAAGGGCTATGTAGGGCCTTATATCTAGTCTTCTGGACTCTATAGAAATCTGAATAGCAAAGTCTAATGAGTTTAGAAAATCTTGAAATTGTAGGAGAATTGCATTTCTCTCATCATCTGATTTAAGACTAAAGTTCAAAGAAGAAGCTAAAACAATGCCACGCATAGAACCGTCCTTCAAAATAACAATGCCGTCACGCACCTCTTTGATAGGTACAAATTCTTGAGTTGCTTTTGAAGTTACCGCCATAATATTTAGTTAAAAGTCTTTAAAGTCATAAAGTCCATAAAGTAAAATACTAATTATATTATACCCTACTTTATAGACTTTATAAACTTTCTACTTTACGGACTATCTTGTATTCTTTCCATCCTCTCCAGTAAGTGGATTAAGATTTTCATTGATATCTAGAGACCAAGAAAGCTCCTTCAATTTACTATTTGAAAGTTTTGGCACGAAAACCTCTGCGGTCGTAGCAGGTGCTTGAGTTTGAACTATCTTTTTCTGCTCCTTCTTCCAAATATAAAGATTTTGTTTAGTGTAAAAAAGAAAAGCTGATTCCAAGAAATCAATAAAAGGCTTGTTGTTTATTTTATAAAAAGCAAGCGCAAAAGAAAAAGGAATAATAACTACCATCAGAACAATAGATATGTATATTGGTAAATATGTGAATGCAATGTAAGCCATTCCTGCACCACCAACTACATACAAAAACTGTTTTATAGTAAAAGGACCGATTATTTTATCCTCTACATCTGTGAATTGTGGAACTTGGTATTTCATTAAATTAGTCAAAAGTCTTTAAAGTCATAAAGTCCATAAAGTAAAATACTTATTTTATTATACTCTACTTTATGGACTTTATAAACTTTCGACTTTATGGACTACTCAGCTGGTTCTCTATATGGATCTACAGTGTATCTTTTTACTGGTTCTGGTACGGTCGGAGTTTTTGGTGGTGTGGATTGAGGTGTTGTAGGAGCTATTCCAGTCGTCACATTTTTCAGTTTATTTTCCATAATATTGTTTACCTGAGTCTCCACAACTTCTTTTATTGGTGTTCCAATAAATCTTGGCACAGATATTGGTCTTTGAACTGGTTCAGGAGGACTGGCTACTGACTGTCGTGAAAGCACCTCATTTTTGAACTGAGATACTGGTTTGTATGGTGGAGTAGGAGCTTTTACGGGTGGAATTTGTGTTCTATTTTCAGGTCTTGTTTGGACTTGGCTCACAGGTCTATTCATATTCATTCTATTTTGACCCCCCGTGTTCATGGGTGGTTTAGGAACTGTAGGTAGACCTGTCTGCGTAGGCAGGTTGTTTGGTCTTATCTCAGGGATTTGAGGTTTGTTTTTCTGCTCAACCACCCGATTCTCCTTAGATGGTTTACTTGAGCTGTAGAGTTTGTCAATCCAAGAAAGTAGTCTATCTTCAATATCCTTAGAAAGTTGTTCGGCAAGTAGAGAAGAAACACCAATTTCGGTTTCAATGTTTTTTGCCAAAGCTTCTTCTGGTTCCATCCCAACAACAACGAACAATATTTCATATTGTAAACTAGCAGACTGTTTTTTATCCAAAGAATATTTTGCTGTTATCTCACCCACCCTTTTTTTCCAATCTTCAGACCTAACAGCATCCTGTACTACCACAGGAAGCTTAGAAAAATATTCTGCTACAATATCTGTTTCTGGGTTCATAGTTTTATTAAGGATTAGTTGTTGGGGGTGCAGGTGGAGGAGTTGGTGCGGGTGTCGGTGTTTCAGGTGTTGTTTCATCTTCATCCACTAGTCCACGCTCTTTCCTTTCTTTCAGCATTTTTTTAGCTAAATCAGCGAGTTGTTCGTCTGTGCTTTTTCCTTTTATCGTTTTACGAACAGCTGAAGCGGCAGCTATATGTGTTCTAGCATTTCCTCTCCATAATCTAGCTGGATTATATGTTGCAGTATTTTCAACCCTTATAGCTTTCTCTTGTAGTTTTTCTGCATAAGCATTACCTCTGTACTGGTATAGAGTCTGACCTTTTTCTTGAGAATCGAGAAGTAGTTCATTATGTTCTTTTGATTTGATGGCCATTCTCTTATCAGCCTCAATTTTTTCGTTATCAGTTATTGCTTTTTGTGCTGTTTTATGGGCCTCAACTTTTTTATCAAGTTCTTTATTTTCAGTTTCAAGTTCTTTATCCAAGTTCTTTTTCTTCTCAGTCTGTTCATTTAGAGCTCTTTCAGCTTCCACCCTTTTCTCTGCGTACACTCTTTCATCGGATGAACCTTTCATGATTGTTTCTCCAGCTTTTGCTAATTCCAATGCTCTAGCAAGATCTCTAATCTTACTATCAACTACTGTTTTTTTAGATTCAATCGCTGTGCGGGCCGCTTCCACTTCTTTCTTTGCTTTGTCCTCAGCTTTTAAAAGTTGTTCTTTGGTGTCAGCGAATACTTTCTCTTCTTCAGGGTGTTCTCGGAAGTATTTGTCACGAGCAACCTTATCCAATTTTTCAATTTCAGCCATTCTTTCTTTGTCAGCTAAAGTTTTAAGAGCTCGCTCTTTAGCTTGTAGTTTATGTGCTTCTTCTTGCTCGTCAGTTGGTTTTAGAGATTTAATATATTCTTCTCTTTTCTTTACCTCATCCTTTCTTTTCTTCTCGAATCCTCCTTCTCCAGCTTTAGCATTACCCATAAACGGTACGCCCTCAGTTCCCTTTCCAAGACCCATGCCAGTACTACTTTGTAGAGATTCTCCAAGTTTACTTCTACGAGCGTCGAAGCTTGAACTTGCAAGTTTTCTGTATCTATCCAGTCTTGCTTGAGCACCTTTGTCTCCTCTTGCGGCAGCATCCATAAGTTGCTGGTCATTCGCCATCCTGTCATATCTTGCACCAACCGTATTTCTCATGATACCTGATGCGCCACCAGCAACAACCCCACCAGCAAAGGCAGAAACCTTTCCTGTTGCTTGACCAATGAGCTCCGAGCCTTGTTTGGCTGTATTTTTTGCGATTACAAGGGAAGCAATGAGAAGACCGATTAGTAAGACAAAATTAAAAAGAAGGCTCATGCTACTAAGGTTTATTTTACTAGCACCATTAAACATCTCACTATAAGACCCAGCTGTAATAAAACCTTTACTACCCATAAGTGTAAGTATTACCCACGTCATAAGCATATAAATAGGTCCAAATAAAAGCTGTCCTTTAAACGATTCCCACCATTTTGTGGCATAGGGTTTCATAAACGGCAGACCCATACCCATATAACCTATCGGAGAGAGCATAAGTAAAAATATCAATACCAAATAACGAACTAAGAATATTATTGCCACAGCAAAGAAAATAAAAGATGCAATCAGTATTACCGTACCAGAGCCAAATCCCATAATAAATATTCCCGCAATATCCTTTCCTGAACCAAAAGCGGGAGCATCTGAATCATAGATACTAGTTAATCCCAAAGATTTTACAATAGGGTTAGATAATCCGTATGGAAATCCCCAAGTGTCTTTAACGTTTGCATTGGGTCCAAGTATTTGGGTATAAATTCCGATGGTTACTATGTTGGAAGCATCTATCAGTACTTTTGTGAAAAATAGACTGAAGTTTATGAGGATAGAGGCTAAAACAATCCCAGCTATGAATTTTTTTATATATTCTCTACTACCTACTCCAATAATAAGTTTTATACCTTCGTAAACTAGCATGAAAATAAATGCAATATTCATCAAGTCTTTTATCACTTTCCAAGCAATATTTATGCCATCCAAATCGTCCAGATTCTTTTTCATGTCCATAATCGTGTAGTCCAAAACATAGTTCAATAGTTGTCCAGCAAGCCAAAGAATAAAACTCATTAAAGTCAAGATTGCGTAAAAAATAGCCTCCAGTGCCTTTCGAATGTAACATGGAATATCCCAAACCCAACAACCACCACCACCATCAATAGAAGCCTTAGCAGCTGCACCGGCTGCAGGAGTTGCAACCTGATGTGTTACCCCGTTTGCATCTATACAGGGAGCGTTAGTTATTACAGGAGTAGCTGAACCAAAATACTGAATAATACAGGCGGGGAGTGAAGGAGCTTGCGCATCAACATTTGTTGTTGGACCCAAAATCCCAACCAATACAACCAATATGAGAATGTAAGGAAAAATTTTTTTCATCTAAATTTTAGGAATGAAACGCATTAGTATGTAGTCTTGACTAGAAATTATACCAAATGTTCCATCCAGAATGTTCGGTCTTATCCCCGATGTGAAGTTTCCATTTACACCAGCAGTATTTGCATCTGGGAAAACTACAGTGCTACTCATTATGTTGCCAGCAGAGCTCATTTTAATAAAGACGTTAGCCGCACTATTTTGTTCACCAAGAAGCAAGCCATAAGTCTTTGAGTTAGGATTGTAATCAAGAAATCCTCCCCAAGAATCTTTTCTTATTAGAAATGGATTAAAGATACTATTGTTACAACCAGGGTCTAGAATAACTCCCCAAGTATCCAAACCCTTACGATACGCCATGAGGTATTGGTCGTAAGTTGAGTTATAAGCAATTGCCATGGGTGTGGCATTAATATCAAAAATCCTTGTATTTCCGACCGACCCACTAGTTGCATTAACTCTTCTTATAAGCAGTTGCGTAGGTCCAGTTGCTGGTTTATTTTCTGAAATCACACAGTATTCAACACCAGGTTTGCCTGTACTTCTTGGACTGTAATCAGACAGAGCTTGACCTTTTGAGACATCGATAATTGGTAGTGCCTGACCATTTCCTTTGATTCGCGCTAGTCGAGCTTGAATACCCACGTTTGCAGGTCTAGCTTCATACGCTTGTATGAATACGTCACCAACTGGGTCATACCATAAAGTTGATAAGTCCCAAACCGTATCACCACTTGAACTAAGAGCATCAAATTCTGAACCTATAGGGTTACCTGCATCGTCATAAAATCTACCAACTAATGTTCCAACTTTTCCAGCAGTATCTCCATACCATGTAACTAAATATTTTTTGTCTTTTGTTGAATATGCAACTCGAGGTTTGCCTTCCCACGCGTTTATGTCGCCTTTTTGTATGTGAAATACTGTTTTTACTGGACTTCCTGCGCTATCCAAAAGAATAGCCCAAGGTTGCATTCCCGCATTCCCCGTTCCATTTGAGCTGTCTATCCATTGTGAAACAACAAACCACTCGTCTTTGTCTGGGTTGTGTGCAAGACCACCAAACCACCCACCGACTACACCGATTCCTCGGTTGCCCAACGATGGCCCTCCACCGCCCCCCCCAGTCCCAGCTTCAACACAAGTCATCACTAGAGTCACCGGATCAGTGGTACATGTGACAGTTGTGGGTCCAGTTTGTGGTGGTTGTGGAGGAGTTGGAGGTGCAGGGTCGGTACAAGTTGTTATTCCAGGAATTAGATTTCCAT
>CAYITW010000058.1:0-6162 GCA_964366395.1 uncultured Candidatus Saccharibacteria bacterium | reverse complement strand
GCTAAAACTACTCCACCCCTTCATGCCGTTTATCACAGAAGAGATTTGGTTAAACATAAATACAGAAAACGACAAGCCACTAATAGTGACTTCCTGGCCAAAAAGTAACTAAACTATGTTCATCACATTTATAGAAAAATATCCCTACGTCCTCGCTTTTCTACTTGGACTCATCCCGGCTCTGATTTGGCTCTGGTTTTGGCTTAAAGAAGACACGCATCCTGAACCTCATAAAATGCTGACTCTTTCGTTTGTCGGCGGAATGGTCACGGTACTTTTTGTACTGCCACTCCAAAGACTCGTCTATAACCATTTGGGTGGAGATGAATTCTGGTCTTTTAGTCTTTGGGCGAGCATAGAGGAAGTAATGAAGTTTGTTTTTATTTATTTTATTGCTCTCAGGAATAAGGTTACCGATGAGCCGGTAGACGACATGATCTATCTTATAGTCGGTGCTTTAGGCTTTGTGACTTTAGAAAACACACTTTTCCTTGTGGACCCGATAAGGGAAGGCAACCTTATGGGAACTATAATCAATGGAAATCTCCGATTTATTGGTGCAAGTTTACTTCACATAATGTCATCGGCAACCATAGGTATATTTATGGGACTTTCCTTCTACAAACCTATTTTTGAAAGGAGAGTGTACACTCTGGTTGGAATTATGGTGGCTATCGTGTTGCATACTAGCTTTAATTTATTTATACTTAATGGAGCTCCAGAAAATATTTTCTTTATATTCGGAATGGTCTGGCTCAGTATCGTCGTTCTACTTTTATTATTTGAGAAAGTAAAGCATATTAGAAAAACTAAGGAATATTTAAAACAAATCAGTAATTAAAACAAAAATATGAAAGATAATCGTTCTTTTTTTGAAAAACTAACAGGTAGCATGAGGATGGATGATGAACCTATAGTTGAAACTCCTGAAAACAAACTACCAGGTAAAACAAAACCAAATGGTGAAGCGTGGTTTGACGAAGAAGCTCCTGAGGGTGAGCTGACTGTGGATGTTTATCAAACACCTTCAGAAATAGTAATAAAAAGCATGGTCGCTGGAGTAAAACCGGAGGATTTGGATATTTCTA
Organism: uncultured Candidatus Saccharibacteria bacterium; assembly: GCA_964366395.1. Classification (GTDB taxonomy): domain Bacteria; phylum Patescibacteriota; class Minisyncoccia; order Phycocordibacterales; family DATDWN01; genus C7867-006. The sequence goes on along the minus strand of CAYITW010000058.1, from coordinate 5,074 downwards.
TCACCCGCGACATGATTACGATAAAAGGTAAACGAGAGACGGAAAGATTTGTGAAAGACGAGGACTATTTCCATCAAGAACTTTATTGGGGTTCTTTTTCACGAACAATAATGTTGCCAGTCGAGATTGAAGTTGAAGAGGCGGATGCGGTTGAGAAGCATGGCCTTTTGATACTAAGACTACCGAAGATTGATAAAAATAAACAAACTCGCCTCCGAGTTAAGGGTTAGACTTACATAATAAATAACTCCTACAGTATTTAAAATACTTTGTTGGCCAAGTGAAAATATTTATTAACATTAATGATTCATATTGAATTTTTTCTGTCCAAGTGGGAGTGCATGGAATAGAAGCACACACAATAACCTGTTGCGAAGCTTTATATCGATCCGAAACATAGAAAAATATACCGATAACCAAATAACCAATTATTAAAATTTTTACTATAGATTTAACTTTATCTTTCAAGGTGCCAAGAGGCAGAATCGCACTGCCGACCCTTCCCTCTTCAGGGGAATGCTCTACTAACTGAGCTATCTTGGCATATATCTTATCTTAACATTTCAAAAACTTTTATTGAACTGAACCCCTTCAGTCTTCAGGGAAACTCCTTACAGGAGCAGTACACCTTTTCGATTTTTTATTTCGCTAATACCACAGGAGTACTTCCAATTTCTAATCGCTTTGCTCAAGAAATTTAGGTCGCTCACAAAAAATCTGAAGAAGGTCTTGCGGTCGGGTCCCTTACCCAACCTCACTCCACTAACTGAGCTATCTTGGCAAAATTGTGAGAATTTTCTACTTAAAACCACCTATCAAGTCACTCGCACTACCATACAAGCCTGTTAGAGACTCAATATAGGGCTGGATAAGGTAATACGCCCCTATAGCTGAGCCTATTATAAACACCCAGTAAAGAATACTCATAAAGCGAGAAATACGCATAGAACGTTGCATGGAGCGCAATATGTCATTATTCTCCTCCGCTAGGGCTATGCTTCTTTTTAAGAGCTCTTTTTCCTCTGGTGACATGGGGTTATATAGTATCAAAATTTAGTAAAAAATCAATAAATTTTCTTTGGGGTAGGGGCAGGTAAAGGCGCCCTTATTTTAGCTGTCCTACAAGTATGTTAAGTATAAGTAGGACAGCAAAAGAAATACCTAACCAAGTTAATGCCCTAGTAAACTTCTTTTCCGTAGAAAAAATAAAACCAACAATACCGAAGATAACAGGAATCAGTATAACCCCAAGAAGAATGGGTCCTAATTCCACTCCCATACAACCCAAACCCTCTCCCGCACAAACAGGTCGTGAAAAAATGTAGAATGCATGGATAATTCCTATTACAACCGAAGAAAGTAGAACTTTTATACTTGTACTCATTACTTAATTATAACACCATATCCTTTTTGTGCCATCGATAGGAATTGAACCTATATCTATCCCTTAGGACGGGACTGTTCTATCCATTGAACTACGACGGCTAAAACATTTGTTTACAAATGTTCGCCCGTCCGCCTTCGGCGGATTAGGGCATTTATTAAATACCTAACAATTGGGCAAGGAGTGGTTTATTAAAACCCACAACAACATCATTGTTTATAGTGATGACGGGCACGCCAAGTTGACCTGACTTTTCCATCATCTCACGCCTTCTTTCCATATTGCTAGCTACGTCAAAAGATTCATATTTAATTTTATTTGCATCAAAATACTCTTTAGCTAGACCGCAGTAGTGACAAGTGGGTGTTGAATAGATTGTGACTTTTTTTGTTTTTGCCATTTAATTTAAAAGTTAATTTAGTGTAGGTTAGCCTAGTATACCAAAAATAATTTTGTCGGCAATCCCCTTTTTACATTCCAAAGAAACTTTTGACTTTTTTCCAGAAACCAGTTCTGGAATCAGTGGTTGAAGTACCTAAATCGCTTGGCGGAACGATTATTACTATATTCTCTTCTTGTTTAGCAACGTTAAATTTGGACCTTATCTCTTCTTCAATCCCCGCTTCTGTATCAAGTCTCTCGATCTTTACCGTAAGTTCACCCTCTCTCTGCCGAAGTTCTTCAACATGTTGTAATGATAGATTTCTCATTCTCTCACTTTCCCTTTTTTTTTGGTAAACAGACCAAGTCGAATGCAGAACAAACAAAACAAGCAAAGTGAGCACTCCCAGAGTTATATGGTTATATATAAAGCTTCGAACCTTGCGTTTTTGCTGAAAATCAAGCATGATAACTATTATATGTTATTCCAACAAAAGAACAAAAAGGCATTTAAAATCATCTGGGCTACACTTTGTGTACTGATAATAATTAGTATGGTGATTCTCTATATCCCGGGAATGTTTCTATAGGATTAGGAATTGAGGGCAATCTCGGCCATCTTTAGAACTCCTTCCTTTGTCTTAGCAACAGCCAAATAAGCATCTCTGTGACAAATCACCGCCCCAGATACGCCTGTAATTTTTTCTAGTTCTGAATCTCTATATCCGCCCCAACTTTTTGGTAAACTCTTACGGTCCACAAAAGTATTAGCATTATCTCGAATAGTTTTAATCGCCCATAAACCATCCTCCCTTGGAAAAACAACAAATAAAGGTTCCGAAAACTTGGACAAAAATTCCCTTACTGGATAGTATTTGTCTAGAACGATTATTTTTTTATTTTTGCTTTCCTCATATATTTTTGTAACGATCAAACCGATTTCTACCAAATCTTGTCGTTTTGATATTTCCTTCAATAAAATTGTTCTTGCCAAAGAAACTGGTTCCATAAATATCTTGTCAATATCCGCCAAGCCCTTTTTGATTCCAGGGGTAAAAGTATTAAAAAATAAACCTATATCATAAGGGTAAATCCCTTTGACGTTAGTTTCTACTAGCTGAAAAGCATTGTCTCCAGCATCAATCGGCTGAACGAGAACTTGGTCAATTTTTTCTACAATGTTTTTATCTCCACAAAGTGCTTCGCCGTATTTTTTCCAAACTAATCCAAAAGATGCGTATGGTATTGTATTTTTACGAACACCTGCACCACCGTGTTGATGGTGGTCAAAACGATTTATTGACTCGTCATAGACACCACCAACGTCCACAACATACTCAGCAGAGTTAATGACTTCCATGTCCCGAGACCTTAAAACCGTAACTTCATTGTCTTTTTCTAGCACCAAAAGTAGCGTGGCTACAGCAAAGATATCATCTGCATGAAAAGACCCGTTGTGGGTAACTATCGTAACTTTTTTACCACTAGCCATTCTTGATTTGTTTATTCTTGCTGTAGTAAATATATTTCATGGCAATTATATAGACGAATACAGTAAAAGACATGAACGGTATAGTGATGTAAGAGTACTGCATGAAATACACCTTAGCACATTCACCACCAGCAGCTACGCAACCGCCAGATAAACCGAAAGAAAAGCCCCACTGAACAATGGATTGGTACAATGCTAATACCGCACCGATAACAGACAATGGTACTAAATAATCAATAACTGTTTTATCTTTTCTATAATACGCCAAGGCAACAATAATTAATTGAGGATACATGAAGATTCTTTGCCACCAACACAAATCACATGCTGGAAAGCCGACAATATCTGAATATACTAAACTACCGACAACTGCTGACAAAATACCGAAGAAAAGCAACTCTAAAATGTATTTGTGAATAAAATTATATAAGTGTTTACGAGAATCAGCGTGAACAAGAATGACTATAAGAACCGCAATAAAAATAACATTTGATAAAAGTGTTAGAAAACCAACTATAGGAGTTGCATTCGCTAGGATGAATGTGTACATAAATTAATTTCTTATTCTGGTAAAACGCAACTTGTTTTCTCAGCCAAAACAGATAGCTCTATCACGCCCTTAAGAATCTCTGGTGTAGTGGATGCTGTACTGCTTGCAAAGTGCCATGTAGGATAACTTTCAACGCCTAAGTTTGTACAAACTGGCAACTGACCTTTACCATTTGGGGGTGAGCACTCAACATAAGGTAAATATTTTGAAGACTTGCCAAACAAGGCTTTTTGATCTCGACAGTGTCCGCACCAGAAAGCTCCGTAGAATACTGCTCCCTTTTCTCCTAAACAAGTCGCAAAACTATCAAGTTTCCCGGTCTTGCCTGGTGTCATAACAAGCCAAATTACACCTCCTAAGACAACTAACGCTATCAAGATATAAATATATTTTTTCATATTGAAGCTATAGTATCATAATATTTATTAAAACTCTAGACGAATAAAAATAGGCTGGACTGCGTTAGTCTAGCCTATTTGTTCTTCTAATTCAGCGGTAGAAACTCGAGATTTTCTTTTGTCCTTTCTCTTGTATTGCCGATTAGCCCTTCTCCTCCCCTTGAGAATTTCCGCGATTTGTTTACCAAAGGCATCCAGACCCCCAGGATTTAGAGTATCCATACCAAACCAACAGTCTGCCTTGAGCCTTTCTTCCTTCCTACCATTTTTTCTTTTTGGAAAGATGGCGACATCAAAGGTCGCGTAAGCACCCTCCCACCAAAAAAAGGCGTCAACCCCGTGCCTGTTATCAAGAATAGTCATGGGACTACCACCAACTGCGATGTAGAGGAAGAGTGGACCACTGCTACCCTTCGCGGTCTTTTTTGGTAGGTGTTTTTTTACAGCCCTCCAAATCTCTCCTGTCTTACCCCATGTTGGATTGCCAGGGTCGTATTCCTCAACTGGCTTACCGTCATCATCTACCCTTATTAGGGGACGACCGATTACTTCTTGCATACTTGCATCAAAATCCAAATACGGAGGGTTTGACTCTGGGTCATACTCATTCGCAACGCCCAAAATCAATATCTCAAATTCCTGCCCAGAAAGCAGGGGTTTACTATCCATCCCACACCTCCTAGGTTACGATTCCATAAATACCTTAGTACAATAGTCTTTGATAGTCAATGTTATTTATTAGCAAGCATTTTTTGATGCTCCTCTGTATTTAGTTCGCCACACTTTTTATACTTTTTACCTGAACCACAAAAACACGGCTCGTTACGACCAATCTTTTCTCCAACTGCGGTTTGTGATGCTATGGGTGC
>CAYITW010000057.1:0-6322 GCA_964366395.1 uncultured Candidatus Saccharibacteria bacterium | reverse complement strand
TTCCTTTAACGTCTGACTTGTAACCGATTCCTTCTACAATAAGTTTCTTAACAAAAGGAGTAGTCACACCAGATATCATATTCATAATGTGTGAAGCATATGTCCCCCAAAGTGCTTTGTTTTCAAGTGTGATTCTTTTTGGCACGAGAGTTATCTCTGTCGCACCAATAGTTACTTCGATATCTTGTTTTAACTTTTTTGTAAGTGTTCCTAGAGGTCCTTTCACAGTCAGGAGACCCCCCGAAAGTGAGACTTCGGTCTTTGCTGGAATCGCTATTACTTTTTTTCCTATTCGTGACATATTATTTTTTAACCAAATTTGCTATCTTATTTTATTTAAGATCACCAGATCTTAAATAGTGCTTCTCCTCCAACATTTGCTTCTCTTGCTCCTTTGTCCGTCATAATCCCTTTTGGAGTGGATAGAATCAAAAGTCCTAACCCACTTTTTACTTTTCTGATATCCTTTGTTTTGTTATAAACTCTTTTTGAACTTTTTGAAACTCTCTCTACTCCGTTTACTTTTGGCATTCCATCTTCATAAGCAAGTACTACCTCGATAAACTTCACTATTTTTTTACCTTTCTTTCCAAAAGATGCTACGTATCCGTTTTTAAACAAAACATCCAAAATAGCAAGCTTCAATTTTGAATAAGGAAAAACGACTGACTCTTTTTTTTGAAGAGACGCGTTCTTTATTCTATTCATCATATCTCCAACTGGATCCATATTTTTGTTTATTATATTCCAGTAGTATCTCACCGATAGTTCGACAAGACTTACTGAGACTACTTGTTCAATTTACTAGGATTTTTGTTCGAGTTCGAGGCTTGAAGTTTTGTTTGTGACCAAGCTGTACATTTAGTACTGCGCGTGGAGCAAACAAAACTGAAAACGAAGAAATCGGACAAAAAGACTGTAAATTTACCAGGAAGACTTTTTTATGCCTGGAATCTTCCCCTCATTGGCTAACTCACGGAAACAAATTCTACAGAGACCAAAGTCTCTCATAAAACCCCGTCCGCGTCCACATCTAAAGCATCGGTTTGTTGCCCGAGTAGAGAATTTTTGCTTTTTAGCAGCTCTTGCTTTTACTGATGTCTTAGCCATTTGTAATTAAATATCCGCCTCTACGGCGGACCCGCCGAAGAGGCGGGAAGCACTTAAGCTCCGGTTCAGAGTATCAAAATGTCTCTATAAAGTCAATGTAAAACGAAACAGCCGACACCCTGATGGATGCCGGCTGGTTTGAGAGGATGCCTATCTGAGGAACTTGATTACATCTTCGATGGCGGAGACTGCGCCCACCTCATCGATAGTGTAGGTCTTTCGGCCACGGTAATCCTGTGAACGGAAATGCAAAGAAATCACACTTTCTTCGCCACCAATTGAGAGAAGCAGCGCTGGTTTCCCGTCTTCACGCACGACCACCTGACAATTACCACCAAGAGGTGCAGTATACGCATTAGCCCAGGAGTATTTCGCTCTCACGGCTCTGGCAATGCGATTGCCAAGATTCATGAGAGTATCCTGCCGCTTGTGTTGGGCACGACTCATCTTGGTCTGATCGATCGTATGGAACTTCCCCGCAATGAAGCCGAGAAAGAAACCTCCCGCCAAAGCGCCGATGATTGTCGCCAGCCACAACCAGACGTGAATCGTCATCGTATTGTCCATTCCCTATCTCCTTGTGTTTTGCGTCTTCTCTGACGATTGATGAATTTAGGTACACCAATTTACCTCTATGTATGATTATATAATAAGTATTAAAAAAGTCAAATTCTTCAATCTACTACATTATAATGTAGTAGATTGAAATGATCTTAAATATTTTTATAACAAAAAAAACCCCAGGTATGGGGAATTTTGTTTAAGCAACTGCTTCAACTTTTGGTTTTCTTACTCTTTTCTTTACTGTTTTAACCTTCTCGTCTTTTGTTTCTATTTTTTTGAAAGGAAAACCTAGGTGAGTTAGAAACGCCTTGGTTTCTTTTTTGTTTTTTACGTTTGTTACGATAGTTGCGGCTAAACCGAAAACATCTTTGAGTTCTTCGTCTCCTGTTTCTGGAAAGATAGTGTGCTCTTTTATTCCGAGGGTGTAGTTACCCATCTCATCTATTCCGTTTGAAGAAATACCTCGGAAGTCTTTTGTTCGAGGAAGAGCAATGTTTACAAGTCTGTCTAGAAAATCGTACATTCTCTGACCTCTTAGAGTTACTTGCATACCCACAGTGTCTCCTTGTCTTACTTTGAAAGCCGCGAGAGAGATTTTGGCTCCCTTACGGGCTGGAAGTTGTCCTGTGATTTTTCCTAGTCTGTCAGCAATAAGCTCAAGCTTCTTTTTGTCTTTCTGAGAACCAACTCCGCAAGAAATAACCACCTTCATTATCTTTGGTGCTTGCATTGCGTTCTTGTAACCAAACTCTGTCTTCAGAGCTTCAAATGCGTTTGCTGTTTTTTGTTTAATAGTATCAGTCATAGCTTCGCTTAATGTTAATTTGCCTTCGGCTTAGCTGTCGTAGCTTTCGCCTTGTTTATTTTAGTGCCAAGGCGATGCTTCGGCCCACTCAATGCAACATTTGAAACGTGAATCGGCATAGTCTTATCGATAATCTGACCCTTCTCTCCTGATTTTCTTGGCTTTTGGTGAACTTTCAAAATATTTACTCCTGAAACAACAACTTTATTCTCTTTTGGTAGCGCAAGAGTTACAGAGCCAGTTTTACCTTTGTCTTTTCCTGTGAGCACTATTACTTTGTCATCCTTCTTGATGTGCATGTTATTAAAATTAAACAACCTCGGGGGCTAAGCTGATAATCTTTTGATAGCCGATTTCGCCAATCTCTCGAGGTATAGGTCCGAACACACGACCAGCTGAAGGTTCTAGCTTGTCTTTCACAACAAGCACTACTGCATTTTCATCAAAACGTAGATATGAACCATCTTTTCTTCGGAAAGGTGCTCTTTGTCTTACCACAAGTGCGTAGACTACATCTTTCTTCTTTGTGGCTTTTCGTGGTTCTGCTTTTTGTATAGAAATCACAACTAGTTCCCCTATTTGTGCGTATCTTTTCTTTGAACTTCCAAGAACTTTGAAAACACGACCGATCTTTGCTCCGGAGTTATCAGCTATTTTAACGATGGATCGTGGTTGTATCATGGTTTTACTTTATGGACTTTATAAACTTTTAACTTTCAACTACCCGGAAGTGCTTATCCTTTGAGATGGGAGCACATTCTTTTATAGTAACCTTATCGCCTATTTTCTTGGTATTACCTTTATCGTGAGCCTTGAACTTCTTGCTTATAGAAGTGTATTTACCATACTTCGGATGTTTTACAAAACGACTTACTTTAACTACAACAGTGTCCTTCATTTTGTCAGAAGTAACAACACCTGACATAGTTTTGCCTGCCTGCGCAGACGGGCCAGAAGTTTTAATATTTTCTTTTGTATTAGCTCCAGTTTTCATATATTTTATTTTGTTTTATTCAAAAGGGTTTTAATTCTAGCAATATCTTTCTTGATAGCTTTACCCTCCTTAACATTGCGAACATTACTACCTGCAACAGCAAAACGAAATACTCGCAAAGCCAAACCTTTTTCAGAAAGGAGGGTGTTTAATTCCTTAGGACTTTTGTTTTTTAGTTCTTTGCTGTTCATATTTTTTGTCATATAAATATAATTATCGGTGTATTGCAGAAACAACCTTTGTTCGTAGAGGCAACTTTGTTCCAGCTTTTCTTAAAGCCTCTCTAGCTATAACGTCTGTAACACCATCAACCTCAAAAATAACTCGTCCTGGTTTTACTGGTGCACAATATCCAAACAAATCCCCTTTTCCTTTTCCAAGCTTTACTTCTGCTGGTTTTTTAGTCAAAGGCATGTCTGGGAAAATACGAATCCAAAGCTTGCCTGTTTTACCAAGCTCTCTTGAAAGTGCCTTTCTAGCAGCCTCAAGCTGGTTAGACATAATGCGCGCACCATCAAGAGCTTTCAAACCGTGTGAACCAAAAGCAATAGTAATACCGCGAGAAGCAACGCCAACTTTGTTCGCGTTCTTTCGCATTGTATGCCACTTTCTGTATTTTACTTTTTTTGGTACTAACATGGTATTTTAATTATTTATAGTGAGCGTAGTCGAACTATTTTTTTGCAAACACTTCGCCCTTATATATCCAAACTTTTATTCCAATCCCCCCATAAGGAAGTCTCGCTTCGTACTTTGTAAAATCAACATCTGCTCGGAAAGTTTGGAGTGGGATTCTTCCTCGCTTTATTTTCTCTTGTCGTGCCATTGTTGCTCCAGCCAAACGTCCAGATAGTTCAATCTTCACTCCTTTTACATCACGGTTTGCCATAACTTTTTCTACAGTTTGTTTTACAACCCTTCTGAAAGGAAGTCTTTTTTCTAATCCATCAGCAATCATTTGAGCCACGATAGCTGAGTTTGATTCTGGAGATTTGATTTCTTTTATATCAAGTTTTACTTCACCTCCTGAAGAAAGTTTGTTTTTTGTTAGAAACTTTAGAATTTCGTTCTTTAGCTTTACAGCTCCATCTCCACTTCGTCCTATTATAATTCCTGGTCTTGAAGTTTCAATTATTATTCTAAGAATCTTCTCACCTCTTTCCATTTCAATATTACTAACATACATACCTCGGAGTTTTTTCTCCAAATATTCTCGCAAAAGCACATCACTTTTTAGAAATTCTTTATATTTATTTTTTACACCAAACCAGCGAGATTTCCAATCTCTTATAATGCCTAGTCTATGTGAATATGGATGTACGGTGTGAGTCATAATATTAGTTTATTTCTTTCGTAGCTTTCGCCTTATTTGATTTATTGCCAAGGCGAAGCTTCGGCGCAGCTTCGCCTAGCTCTACAAATATAGCACTTGTTCGCTTTCGTATAGGGTGAGCAGAACCACGAGCTGCTGGACGTCGTCTGTACATTATCGGACCACCATCAACTTTGATAGTTTTAATAATCAAATTTTCTGTTGGAATATCAAGTGCTTTCGCATTTGCTAGAGCTGACATAATCAGAGTCTTGATTGGAGATGATGCTCTCTTTGTTATGAAATCAAGATTTACCAAAGCTTCAGTAACTTTTTTACCTCTTACAGCATTGGCAACCAAACGCATTTTGCGAGGAGCTTGTCTGAAATTTGAAAGTGTAGCGTGTGCTGTTGCCATAATATTTTATATTATTTTTTTGCTACTGCACCTGCTGCTGGAGCTGTAGCGGCTTTAGCGGATTGTGCTGCTGCGATTTCACCTTCTTTTTTAGCTTGCTCAAGTTCTTTCTGCATTTTTCCTCCGTGTTTAACGAATTTCTTTGTGGGAGCGAATTCTCCTAATCTGTGTCCAACCATATCTTCGTTTACGGAAACTTCTAGATGAGTTTTACCATTGTGAACTCCAAAAATAAAACCAACCATCTCTGGTGAGATAACACAGGCTCTTGACCATGTTTTAATAACCCCAGTTTCAGTGGATTTTTTCCCGAGAATCTTTTTGAGAAGTCTCTCGTCTACGTATGGACCTTTTTTTGATGATCTTGTCATTTTTAATTTTTTTGGCTACCGCCAAAAGAAAAACCACACTTTTCGTGGTACTGACTTACTCCCAAACCCGAACAGAATGTAAATACTTCAGTGGCGTCTATACTATACAAAATGGATAGGAATGTCAACCAAAATCAAAGAGCGACTAGTGTCGCCCTTTTATTGAACTCATCAGCCCCCTGGACAACCCCTTGTTTCCAAGGACTTCTGCTCAGCACACTTCTTCTCGAAGTACTCCCAAGCCTCTTCAGCAAAAGCCATTAGCTTGTAAAGAGGAGCACCAGATCTGGTCTCTCTCATTGCAAAAATGACTGGATTGATATGGTGATCTTCGGTTTTGCCGAAGAAAATTCCGAGATCAGTGGCATGCGCCCAAGCCCTTCGTGACTCTTCTGATTCGTATAATCCGAAATCGATATCAGGGTTTCTGTAATTTGTCTCTGGAGGGATCCTGTTACAAACCCTCCCTTCTCCGATTGCGAGTCTCTTGAAAAACTCTGCTCTGGTCACAAAACCTCCTCTTGTTACTATCGCCATCTGACCAAAATCTATACTTTTTTGAAAAACTGTCAAACTGTACAAAAAATAATCCCTTTGAGTCATATGTTTTGTGAGACTTTCGCAGGCGGGTAGCCGAGAATATCAAAATCGCAACAACGATTTATGCGTGTTGAACAAAACATATGAGGAGAAAGGGATTATTTATTCTTACCAACTCGTCTTCGCGAAACAATAAATTTATTAGAGT
>CAYITW010000056.1:0-6330 GCA_964366395.1 uncultured Candidatus Saccharibacteria bacterium | reverse complement strand
ATCCTTTGCAACCAACGTCGCGCAACACTCGTCGCTCTTGCGAGCGGTAGTGTTCGTGGCGTGTTCATCGAATCGTCCACCACCGATGCCGAGAAGGACGTAGCCGTCCCGCTCGTATTGGTCAGCCGTTCGGTCCAGTTCGTCTTCCCTGCAGACTTTGATTTTCTTGTCTGCGATAGCCTGACAAACGCCGGGATATTTCTCCTCCCCAAATTCCGAGAGAAAAAACATCGCCGCGATTTCGTCGAGGTGCGGTCGCGGGTGAGTCAAAATGCCCTTAACTGGTGTCATGTGTCCCCTTTCAAGGAACGAATTGTTCTGAGGGTATTATAACACTTTTAATACCCTTTTGTCAATCAAACTAGCAAAATAACCCTTAAAATAAGGGTCTTTTGCATCCCGAGCTTTCATAATCTGGATGAAATCCGAAGTGAGAATTTGAAAAGGCGAGAAGCCTTAGTTAGTGCTAAGGTGACGAGCATTTTCAAATTGGGAACGAGGAGTTCGCCAGATTTGGAAGCTCTTACTCAGAAATCACACGTAACACCTCTTCAATCGTGGTGTATCCCTGCACTGCTTGAAATATCCCATCCTCAACCATCGTCAACATCCCCTCTGCCTCTGCTATCCTTTGTATCTCATCTGCAGTTCCAGATTTTAGTATCGCTTCTTTTATTGCTGGAGAAACTTTTAGAATCTCGTGTATACCAGACCTGCCAGAAAAACCTTCATCAGGCATTACTCCTTTTTTTAATCGATAAAAAGGTACTTCTTCCCATTTATCTCCCTTACCAACAACTTTTTCTTCTTTAAGTGCAGTCAAAACTTTATCCAAGTTAATTGATTTACCCAAAGTACCAATTTCTGCTTTTGTAAGAAAATATTTTTCTTTCTGGTCAGTCAGTTTTCGCACTAATCTTTGTCCCATAATAATATCCACTGTTGAAACGATGAGGAAAGGCTCCACTTTCATATCCATAAGTCTAGGTATCGCCCCAGCGGCGGAGTTGGTGTGAAGAGTTGAAAGAACTAAGTGTCCTGTAAGCGCTGCGTTGACCGCAAGTGAAGCTGTTTCGTTGTCACGAATTTCACCGACCATTATTATGTCTGGATCCTGACGAACAAGAGTACGGAGACCGTTGGCAAAAGTGAAACCGATTTCAGGACGAACTTGAGTTTGGTTTACTCTTTTCATTTGATACTCTATCGGGTCTTCAATCGTAGAAATATTTACGTTTGGTGTGTTGACGATATCCAAAATAGTGTAAAGGGTTGTGGTTTTTCCAGACCCTGTGGGTCCAGTAGCAAGAATCATTCCTGTTGTCATTTTTACTGCTTTATGAATTCTCTCCAAACCTTCACCGTGAAAGGCTAGATGCTCCAAGGTAAATCCGGAAACATTTTCCCGAAGAAGGCGCATTACCACTTTCTCACCATAGTAAGTCGGTAAAGTTGAAACACGAAAAGAAACTTTCTCACCATCGGAATCAATTTTAAATCTTCCGTCTTGTGGCAATCGTTTTTCATCAAGTTTCAAAGAACTCAAAACTTTTATACGAGCAGCGACGCTTGGTGCCATATTTTTTGGCAGAATCATAGCATCATGAAGTAATCCGTCTATTCTATAACGGACAAGGAGTTCTGCTTCTTGTGGTTCAATGTGAATATCAGAAGCATTTTGCAAGATAGCGTGTTTTAAAAGAGTGTCGACAATTCGAATCATTGGGACATCATCTGCAAGTTTTTTTAAATCCTTCTCATCTAGCTCTGCATCTGCTCCATCCCCTGGAATATTTTTTATGTGACTGACGTCCTCTGCAATAAGGTCGCCGAACTCTGCTTTAAGTGACTTTTGATACTGCAAGATCGCACTTTTCATTGACTCCACGTCGGTAAGTCGAGGCAAAATTTTCAACCCCACTTTCTTTTTTATGAAATCCAACGCTGTTAAGTCCTCTGTGTCGAGCATCGCAACTTCTAAAGCAGTATCAGTTTTTTTGAAAGCAACAACGTTGTGGTTACGAGCGATTGGTTCTGGAATAAGAGAGAGAACTTCGAAAGGAAGTTTTTCTGTTTTGAGGTCAACAAACGGGATGCCGAGAATATACGCTTGCATCCTACGAAGATCGTCTTCTGAAATTTTTCCTTGTTTTACTAAAACTTTACCAATACTTTCTTTTTTCGTAACTGAGTCCTTTTCAGCACTCAAAACATCCGCTTTAGAAACAAGCCCTGAATCTAGAATGAAATCCTTTAATTGTTTTTCTTCAATGTTCATACGAGTAGTAAAAAGCCCTTAAAGTCCGTAAAGTTAAAAGCGCCAAAATTCACTTTGTCGACTTTCTACTTTATAAACTTTATGACTTGCCTAATTATATCAAAATAAAATTCCCTTGGCATTACCTGTGTAAACACTTGATATTAATCTAAGATAGTGTAAATTTGTCTTAGATCTAGATTAACTGTGTACAAATCTTGTAAAGGAGACTGCTATGAATCTCGCAACCCAATTGCGGGTAACCGCTGATGCACATGTGAGAGAAATGATTTTGATAGGAAAACAACAACAAGACAGGAAATTCAAAGAAGCGATCAGAAGCGCCCAAGAAATTGGTCGGCAAATTATTACAAACCTTCCTGAATTTCTTGAGCGCATGGCAAAGAACGGTAGAAATCGAGCTTTCATTGTTACCTTCGATACTGCTCCTCTTTACAAATTTCATTGGCCTACACCACACTGGAAACAACAGTTTGAAACAGAAGATAATCTGTCTTCATACTGGATAAAAAAGTACCTCTTTGGCGCGCCAAAACAAGTTGCCCTTTGGGGAAAAGGTCAGACACTTAAAGTAAGTATTGGTCGTGCTCGTGACTATTGCTCGGACGAGTGGTCGCCCAATGAGCCTTATTACTGGAGAAGACCTGAGTACAGCAAGCCTGATGGTGATGGGATTGTCTTCTCGTGGTAACCCTCTAGTGTCAAAGGTGAGAGCAAAGTGCTCTCACCTTTTCTAATTTGACAAAAAACATTGGAGGTGATAGTATATCCGCATTGAAGTTCGCCCACCCGGGCGGACCATTTTTTTAAAAAATAACCCAAAAATAAGATGATAGACCTAAAAGTAATCAGTTCAGTTTTATCACAATTAGAGGAAGAACGTGGTATCCCTCGAGAGAAAATTCTTGAGGCTATTGAACTTGCCCTAGCAACTGCTTACAAAAAAGAGTACGGGAAAAAGGGACAGATTATCCGAGCAAAATTTGATATAAACACAGGAAAAACTGAAATGTTTCAGGTTAAAATTGTCGTAGATGAATCAACTATTGTAATGGATGAAAAAGATTTAGACGACGAATTACCAGAAGGTGTTATTCCTAAGGAATTATATAATCCTGAACATCATATAATGGTTTCTGACGCTCGTCGTATAAAAAAAGATGTTACTCTCGGAGAAGAGATGGTTTTCCCTTTGGAAAATCAAGATGACTACAGCCGAATCGCTGCTCAAACAGCAAAACAAGTTATCATGCAAAAAATCCGAGAGGCAGAGAAGGTTTCTGTACTTGCTGAGTATGGGAAACGTGAAGGTGAAATAGTTTCTGGAACTGTGCAAAGAGTTGAGCGAGGAAATATTTTCATTGATATGGGACGTGCAACGGGTCTTTTGTCATATGAAGAGCAAATTCCTGGAGAGCGTTTTGGTCAAGGAGAAAGACTCCGAGCATATCTTTACCGTGTAGAAGAATCTGGGAAAGGAATCTTCTTGCGCCTGTCCCGTTCTCATCCAAAATTTTTGGAAAAACTTTTTGAAACAGAAGCTCCAGAAATCGCGAACGGAACTGTCATCGTAAAATCAGTCGCACGAGAAGCTGGAAGTCGCACAAAAATAGCGGTAGCTTCAAAAGACTCACATATTGACCCAGTTGGTTCAATGGTTGGTCAGCGAGGGGTCCGTGTTTCAACTGTGATGTCCGAACTTGGCGGAGAAAAAATAGATATTATAGAGTGGTCAGAAGATCAGAAAAAGTTTATAGAAGATGCACTGTCCCCTGCCAAAGTTTTATCTGTTGAAATAAATGAAACAGAAAAACAAGCAACTGTTATGGTTTCTGAAGACCAACAGTCACTAGCTATAGGTAAAGGCGGACAAAACGTCCGTCTAGCTGCAAAACTAACCGGATGGAGGATAGATATTCAGTCTGTAAATCCAAAAGGTGAAGTGAAAGAGGTAGTGGAAGAAAATTAAGAAATTAGATATAGTGCCCTTATATTTATTAATTATTATTAAATAACAGAATAAACAAATGAATCCGATAATTTTCGCTTTATTAGCTGGAGTAGTCGCTATCGTATATGGACTATTTTTAGCAAAATCTATTTTAAAGAAAAGTCCTGGAAATGCGCGAATGCAGGAAATCGCTAAGGCGATTCAGGAAGGCGCGAGTGCATATCTAAACAAACAATACAAAACTATTGGTATTATTGCTGTAATACTTTTTCTAATCGTTGGATTTTTACCACAACTCGGTTGGACTATGGCTATCGGCTTTTTAGTTGGAGCTGTTTTTTCAGCTCTTGCTGGATATATCGGAATGAGCGTTTCTGTGCGTGCAAACGTGCGGACAACTGAAGCGGCTCGAAGTGGTCTCGCTCCCGCTCTTTCTCTCGCGTTCAAAGGTGGAACTGTTACGGGACTTTTGGTAGTTGGTCTTGCTCTTCTTGGAGTTACTGCTTTTTATGCAATGACAAAAGACGTTACAGCTCTTGTGGGTCTCGGATTTGGAGCATCTCTTATTTCAGTTTTTGCTCGACTTGGAGGAGGGATTTTTACAAAGGCGGCAGACGTTGGTGCAGACCTTGTTGGAAAACTTGAAGCTGGAATTCCGGAAGACGACCCTCGAAATCCTGGTGTTATCGCTGATAACGTGGGTGACAACGTTGGTGACTGCGCAGGTATGGCAGCGGACCTTTTTGAAACTTATGCGGTGACTTCTGTTGCAGCAATGCTCCTCGGCTCACTTCTCTTTGCTCAATTTGAAAACGCAATCCTTTATCCTCTAGCTATTGGCGGTGTTGGAATACTTGCATCCATCATCGGTACTTGGTTTGTCCGTCTCGGCAAATCTGAAAACATAATGGGAGCACTCTACAAAGGACTTATTGCTTCTGGAGTTTTAGCCTCTATAGCTTTTTATCCTGTGACAAAAATACTTATGTCAGGGAACGGAAGTGCTTATAGTGTAATGGATTTATTTATTTGTTCTATTGTAGGAATTCTAGTAACTGGAGCACTCGTCATTATCACAGAATATTTTACTTCCACAAAGTACGCTCCGGTTCAATCAATCGCTAAAGCTTCTGTTTCAGGACACGGCACAAACGTCATCCAAGGACTTGCTATCTCAATGAAGTCTACCGCCTTCCCTCTTATTACAATCGTTCTAGGAATACTTGCTACGTACCACTTTGGCGGACTTTATGGAATTGCAATAGCGGCAATGTCTATGCTTTCAATGACAGGAATTATTGTAGCGATTGATGCTTACGGACCAATCACAGACAACGCTGGTGGTATTGCCGAAATGGCAGAACTTCCAAAAGAAGTAAGGGACGTGACTGACCCTCTTGACGCTGTTGGAAACACAACAAAAGCAGTGACAAAAGGTTATGCGATCGGCTCCGCGGGACTTGCAGCGCTTGTTCTCTTTGCTTCTTATACGGAAGAGATAACTAAAGCTGGAGGAAATATTTCCTTTGACCTAAGTAACCCTTATGTAATCGTCGGGCTCTTTATCGGTGGACTCCTTCCTTACTACTTCGGTGCACTTTGTATGGAAGCTGTAGGAAAAACTGCTGGAAAAGTTGTGGAAGAAGTTAGACGACAATTCCGAGAAATAAAAGGAATTATGGAAGGCACGGCAAAACCTGACTATGCGCAAGCAGTGTCTATAGTTACTGGTGCCGCTATCAAACAAATGATTCTTCCAGCACTTATTCCAGTTCTTACGCCGATTTTAGTTGCTATAGTTTTTGGAAGAGAAAACGGTTTGATAGTACTTGGAGGACTTCTTATGGGTTCTATTGTGACCGGACTATTCGTCGCAATATCTATGACTTCGGGAGGGGGTGCTTGGGACAATGCTAAGAAATATATTGAGCAAGGAAACTTTGGTGGCAAAGGAAGTGAGGCTCATAAAGCAGCCGTGACAGGAGACACGGTTGGAGACCCTTACAAAGACACAGCTGGACCTGCGATAAACCCAATGATTAAAATACTCAATATTGTGGCTCTAATTATCGTAGCATTTATGTTTTAGTCCTAGGTTTTA
>CAYITW010000055.1:0-6349 GCA_964366395.1 uncultured Candidatus Saccharibacteria bacterium | reverse complement strand
CGGAGATGCCCCACTGCTTTCTGCCATATAATTCTCCCGCGCCTCTTTGGGCTAAATCAAATTCCGCTAATTCAAAACCATTTTTAGCTGTAGTCAGAGCTTTCATACGGTCTTTGGTTTTCCCACCTTTACTTTCAGTAAAAACAAAACAATATGCTTGGTGGTTGCTTCTTATCACGCGACCACGAAGTTGGTGAAGTTGGGCAAGACCAAATCTTTCTGCACCCTCAATAATAATCATGGTGGCGTTTGGAACGTTTACCCCAACCTCAACCACAGATGTGGCTACTAGTATTTTTGTTTCTCCTTTAGAAAACTTATTCATAACTTTTTCTTTTTCAGTGGGGGTCATTTTAGAATGCAGTATTTCAATTGAAAAATCTTGAAAAACCTCTTTTTTCAGTCGTTCTGCTTCCAAAGTTACGGATTTTGCGATAACTGCAAGTTCTTTGGTTGGATCCGGCTCATCTATTCTTGGACAGATAACGTAAAGTTGCCTCCCAGCTTTTAATTCTTGTTTTATTTCTCCATAAGTTTTATCACGCTCTGTTGGGAGAATTATTTTTGTGATAATTGGCTTTCTTCCCGCAGGCATTCCTTCTAAAACTGTTAAGTCTAAGTCACCGTAAACAGTCAAAGCTAGTGTTCGGGGAATAGGGGTCGCGGTCATAGAAAGCAAGTGTGGCACTAACTCTCCCTTTGTAGTCATCTTTTGCCTTTGAAGTGTCCCAAAGCGGTGCTGTTCGTCTATCACGGCTAGAGCCAAATGTTTAAAGGCGACTGATTTTTGGATAAGCGAATGTGTGCCAATAACTATCGGAATCTCTCCGTTTGCTACCCACTTTAGGAGTTGAGGCTTACTTATTTTTGTTGGTTTAGACAGATTGCTTTTTGAAGGGAAAATTTGGCATTCACTACCTGTAATAAGTCCGATTTTAATAGGCAGATGTTCAAAGTAGGTAATAAAATTTTCATAGTGTTGTTTGGCAAGTATTTCTGTCGGTACCATATAAGCGGTTTGCAAATTACCATAATCTTTTCCGTCGGGGCGAGATTTGGTAACAGCATAAATCACAGTCGCTGCCACAGCTGTTTTTCCAGAACCTACGTCGCCCTCCAAGAGTCGGGACATTGGGTGACCTCTTTTAAAATCATTTAAGATAGAGTCTACAGCTTCAAGTTGGGAAGGCGTCGCCTCAAAAGGAAATCTTTTCACAAACTCCTCTACATCTTTTTTGGAAGTCGGGATAGCAAATGCATTTTTCTCACTCCAAAGTTTTCTCTCTTTTTGTTTTTGAAGTTGGATGAAGAAAATTTCTTGAAAAGCAAATCTTTTTCTAGCAGACAAGCCGTCGTTTTCGTTTTTAGGAGCGTGAATCCAGATTATACCAGTGCGAATATTAGGTAAGTTATATTTTTTCAAAATATTTTCCGGTACAGGGTCTTCTAGTGTATCCAAAACTCCAGAATTAAAAATTTTCTGTATCGTGTGGTAGAACCAGTTGGAGGTGATGCCTCGACTTTCAGGGTACACAGGATAAAGAGAATGGTCTTCTCCATTTTTTCCAAATAAAGAGTTTCCAACACCGTCGGGCAGTGTGTTTACTACTTCTATTTTTGGATTACTCATATAGAACTTACTTTTTCGTTCGGAAACCTTACCCTCAACACGAACCGTTTGTCCTTCGTGAACCATCTTGGCTATGTAGGGTTGGTTAAACCAAACTAATTTCATTTCTCC
The DNA here is from genome assembly GCA_964366395.1 of uncultured Candidatus Saccharibacteria bacterium. Taxonomy (GTDB): domain Bacteria; phylum Patescibacteriota; class Minisyncoccia; order Phycocordibacterales; family DATDWN01; genus C7867-006. Next base: position 4,608 of record CAYITW010000055.1, on the reverse strand, counting down.
TGTGTCGTCTGTCACCAACCCTTCCGACATCGGAATTTTTTTAACCCAAGCCTTGCTTGTCTTAAGTCCTGATATTTTTCCAAAAACAACAGCGGAGTCTCCTTTTGAAAGAGTTTCAATTTGAGAAACTTTACTTGTATCCCCATAACGTACAGGGAAGTGATAAAGTAAATCTTCCACAGTTAAAATCCCGAGCTTTTTCAACGCCTTTTTTTGCGATTCTACCAGCCGGAATTCATTTTCTAGTTTTGACTCAAGATTCATATTTTTAATTATACTCTAGCTACTAACTACATTAGAATTTGTAAATTTGGATGCAGTTCGCGAAGGAAGAGAAAAATGATTGGAGGCGTATATTAGTACGGTGACAATCATTTATTGAATTCCGACAAAGAAATGCGCCAAATTTACAAATTATAAGTTTTGGCCTTGGTCTAAGGGGTAGGTATAGCCAGAAGCCATAGTTATGGAAGAAAGATATAAAACAAGCTCAGCAAATTGACCAACCGCTTCCTTGTCGTTTATTGGAAACTTTAGGGGGGATTCGTCACGGATTTTCTGCCAATCTTTCAAGCTTATGTCATCTGGTCGCAAAATCGGTCCTGGGGCAATTGCATTTACAAAAATTCCTTTTGGAGCGAGTTCAACAGCCAGAGCTTTTGTCATTGTGGCTACCGCTCCTTTTGTCACAACATAAGGCAGGTAACCCTTGTAGGATTTGCCGATGGAGGTTCTATCAGCAATATTTATTATATGTCCGCCTTTCGGAATTATTTTTGATAAAACTTGAGTTGGCCAAAATGTTCCAAGTATGTGTGCATTTATATTTCCACTCCAATCCTTCTCTTTTACGTTTTCTAAACTAACTGGGGTAAAAACGGATGCCATATTTACCAGAATATCTACTTTTTTAAATTTTTTACTGATTTCCTCTACAGCCTCAAGAACACTTTCTCGGTTTGAGACGTCACATTTTACGACAAGAGTTTTTACTCCAAGCTTTTTTGCATTCCCTGCAATCTTTTCCGCTTCCTCTTTTGAACTTCGGTAACTCGCGATAATATTTGCACCTTCTTTTGCAAATGCATCCGCTACAACTTGACCTATTCTTTTCCCACCAGTAATCCAAACGGTTTTGTTTTTAAAGTTTTGAGACATGTGGATATCATAGCACTTCCACAGTAGAAAAAAGGTGTAAATTTGACATTGACAAACTAGTATTTTGTGATACTATAGGCAAGGATAGATACGGAGGTTCGATATGTGTAGAAGGTCCGAAGACGCGCCAAGACGTGGTCGAGATTCGGCTTTATTCAGGGGAGTAGATCCCTCTGAATTGGAAGACAATGAGGTTCGCGATCAAGTAAAAAGAAAACTTGATCGGATTCGAGCGGAACAGCCCGAGCAGACTCTTCCTAGAGGTCGGGCTGCTCCTCGGCCGGTTTGATTATCGGGGTGTGCGACAACGTGTCGTACATCCCGTTTTCTTTATTTAAAATTATCCCTTAATAAAAATTTCAAAATTTGTTAGGTCTTCGTTTGCTCCGACAGGGATAAGATTTAACTCCACTGGCTGGCCGTTCCAAGTAGCTTTTATGGTAGCGTTTTCGCTTGCTTGAAATTCAATTTTAAATCTGTTTGAAGTGACAACTTGAGCACAGATCTCGCCACTATTTTTTGAGTTGAAAAGGAGAGTAACTTGCTCTGGGAAAGATTCTGCGATACGAGCATCTGTCGTTAGAATATCGCAAGGAGTAGGGGAGTTGGCTTCTCCAGCAATAATATGAGTTCCATTCCCGCCTGCCGGTGAGGCAGGTTTATACTGATGTTTTGCGGTTATTCTTTCGTGAGGAGAAGCGGTGCCTAGTACATCACCATCTACATCTTCTACCGGAGTTTGTTGCCAAAATTTCCAAGAATCAGGTGCCCAGAAATAAAATCCAATTATAATAACAAGAATAATAATTATGGTTGTAAGGGTTTTTGACATGTTTGTAAATTAAGTTAGTAATTTTTCTAAGGAATATTATAGCATACCAACGCTTATATAGACGAAAATACTTAAAGTAAGTTACAGTTTTGGTGTTGCTATTCCTTTGTATAAAAACATGAGTGGATGAAATTTTTCTTGGAATTTTTCTATTTTTTCTATTGCAAATCCATTTTCATTTATCAATTTTTCTATATCTCTGTCTAGGTGACATCCACCTGTAAAGTTCTTAGAAATTGGAGTTATGGTTTCTTGTATTCTTGCATAAAAACTTTTTAATGATTTGCCGTGTTCGATAAAAACGAATTTCCCACTTGGTTTCAAAACTCTGGAGATTTCTCTGAGAGCTATTTCTGGTCTGGGAATACTGCAAAAAGTCCAAGTAGATAAGACATAATCTACTGATTGATTTGCTAAAGGTATTTTTTCCGCGGAAGTTTTTAGATATTCAACGGGTATTTTAGAATCTCCGATTCTTTCTCTAGATAAATTATAGAGTTCTTCTGAAGGTTCAAGTGCGTAAAGTTTTTCTACGTTTTTGTAGTAAGGGAGATTGAGTCCAGAACCAAATCCAACTTCTAAGACTATTCCAGAGACCAAACCAACAACTTCGGGTCTGTGTTTCTGGGCTTCCTTCTTTTTCATCCCTGAATCAAGTAATTTTGGAAGGATGTATTTGTTATATAGCTTAAACATAAGTTTCAATCTGCGGACAGAGTGGGATTCGGACCCACGGTACCGATTAAGGTACGGCGGTTTAGTAAACCGCTAGTTTAAACCACTCACTCATCTGTCCTAAATACTTAATCAGTATACATAATTTTTCTTAAAAAATAAGACCTTACGGTTATTGAAAAAATATGATAATGTTTGGATAAATTAAAATCAATTTTAGATGGCCTAGATGCGAGGCGTTGGCGAAGATTCTGACTAAGGTGTATAAGAATCCTCCGCAGGAAGAACTGGAGCCAACAACAAAGCAGATAGGTTATATTAAATTGGATTTTATGGAGACGTGTCAGAGTGGTCTAATGTGCCTCTTTGCTAAAGAGGTGTGCCCCTTAAAAGGTACCGATGGTTCGAATCCATCCGTCTCCGCTTGAATGGACGAGCGAGCGATTTGCGATGAATGAAAGCGGAAAATACGGCTCAACTGAGACCTTCTTTTCCGCTACGCTCAGGTTCGAACTCAGCCGAATGGCCATTTCTCGTTTTGAGCCCGGAGATGCCATTTGGTAGCTCTGTTGGGCCGTACATGCCAGTTCGAACAATTCCAGGACTAGTGCCTTCGCCCGCTCGTGTGCTGGCAGTGTCGTTTGAAGGGACTCTTTCAGTGATTGCTCTTCTTCCAAAAGGGTACGTTTTCGGACCTCAAAGCTTCCTTTGTCGAGCGTGCCATCGAGGAGCGCATCGATGAGACGTGTCAAGCGGTTCTCGATGGTGGCAACCTGGGCCTGAAGATTCGCCCTGCGATCAGTTTCATTCTCGACGTCCTGCTGCTGCACGTCGGTCAGCTGAGTGATCAGTTGCTCTCGCTTCTTGCCGGTCAGAGCAACTGGCGCCCACGACTTCAGCAGAGCCTTTTCGAGAACCTCCTCGCGAAAGGCTCGAGTCGGACAATCACGGGTGTGACATCGATAGTACACGTGACCCTTTTGAAGTTCGGCGGTGAGCGGTCGATTGCAGAGGGAGCACCGAAATAATCCACGGAAGGTAAAGTCGTGGATCCATCCTCGGGTCCGAAGTCGGCGAGCAAGCCGAGCCTGCACTTCTTTGAAAAGAGACATCGATATCAGCGTCTGATGAGCACCCTTGAACGTCTCGCCTGTCGTCCTGATGCGAATTAGGCCGGCATAGAACGGATTATTCAGGATGAGAGAAAGCGTATTGCGAAAGATGGGACGCCCCTTCCCGTTCCGGAAGCCTCTGCGGTGAAGCTCAGCAAGCAACGTGTCCAGGGTGTACCGACCAGTTGCGTAGAGTTCAAACGCCTGCCGAACGAACGGCGCACGAACCTCGTCCACAGTTTTCAGGCGCCCGCCCGGGCCCGTGTTCTTGTAGCCGAGTGGAGCGCAGAAAGGAAAGAGGCCCTGCTTGAGCCGGCCGTACAGACCTTTGCGAGTCTCTTCTCGGAGATTACGAATGTAGTCAGCTGCAATGACCGCCTGAATATCAGCCGATAATCGACCTCCGCGTGAGCGGAGGTCGATGTTTTCGCTGACAAAATGAACCGTGATGTTGCCGGAGTCAATCAGGTCTGCAAGTTCAAGCCAGTCACGCAGGTTGCGAGCGCTGCGGTCGATTTTGTGCATGACGACGCCGCTGGCGCCACCACCCTTGAGCCCCTTGATCATCCTCGAAAAACGCGGGCGGCCCTTTTTGGCTGCGGTAAGAACCTCTTCAAACCACTCGGTGATCTGAAGGCCCTGTCGTTCAGCAAAGCGTTCGATCGCTGCTCTTTGTTCGTCAAGCGACACTCCCTTCTCCTGCTTCGCGGTTGAGACTCTGATGTATCCGTAGAACTTGTTCATTGGATTGATTGGATGGAGGCCCGTCGAGAAGCCGTACAGATCGTGCCAGTACCTCAGGGCCTGTCAACGCCGGCGGTGTGGAGATCG
>CAYITW010000054.1:0-6363 GCA_964366395.1 uncultured Candidatus Saccharibacteria bacterium | reverse complement strand
CCTGTGGCTATGAGAATCGCAAGGCCAGCTAGAAGCAAGTACCAAGGATGGTCGTAGAAACCACCGAAACTTTCCAAGACTCCTTTAATCCCCTCGCTGACTGCCACTACTCCCACTAAAACAACCAGGGTAAAAGTTATTGGATATCTCTGAAAAACAGATTTGGTACGATCCGCCATTATTTGGTTAACTTTAGCAGACAAACTTTCTACATGTTTCAAAATATCAACTTCTATATTTTTGTTCTCCATATTTTTTAGTTAAAGTCTAATAATAGTGCATTATGGTCAGAAACTTCTTCTGGTAAGACTCTAAAATCGACTACTTTCAAATCTTTACTGACAAAAACATAATCTGCATATCGTATTGATTTGTCATACAAACTTGTTCTTGTAGAAGTCACACCATGTTCTTTTATTAGATTTGTAAGACCAATATCTTCAAACTTTTTAATACTTTCTGTTTCGGGTAATAAATTGAAATCGCCACAAAAAACTACATGATTATTTAATTTACTTATGAAACCAACTATTTTGTCGGATTGAGTCAATCTGTCTTCACTGTCTCCTTTTCCTTTACCATTCCATAGACCATGAAAATTAATGATAGTTTTTAGACCATTCTCGGTATCAAGAGTAATATACTGAATATTTCTTGCATGACCACCAACATCTCCTTCTGGCATATAGCCTTTATGTTTATGAACAAACACCTCTCCTTCATCTAAAATTTTGATATTTTTTTTAATATAAATCAGTAAACCATAATGCTCCATAAAATGAGGACGAAAGTATGCGCTATGTCCTGACAGGGTTTTGGATATAGACTGTAATCCATTCATCATTATCTTGTCGTGTTCCAAGTTTCTTCCTCCCACAGACTTGCCATCTAACTCCTTATATGCGCCTGCCCATATTTCTTGAAGACAAAAAATATCCACTTCATCTTTATACTTTTCAAAAAAAGACAAAAGTTTTTCCTCACCCGCCAAACCACCCCAAGTATTAAGAGTAACTAATTTCATCTTTGATTATACCTCTCTAAATGTAACCCCTTTTGGCAAAGCAAACTTTGAGGCGTCTACTGTCCACGCCTCGCAGTCGTAATCACCTATTTGTTCTGCGTTAAATGAGTAAGTTCCAGATGTGTTTGTACTTCCATCTTCCACTACACCAGTAACAACTTTTGATTTGAAACCCATGCTTGGTGCCATTGAAGACCAAGAGTACGTAAACCCATCTCGCACTATCAAAGTTGTGTCGATACTCAAACCTTGTGCTTTTGTATTATATTCCCCTCGAATCATCCCGTTACTTATATAAGTCGTACCAACCGACGCTGTTCCACCAACATTCTGATTCACAGTGCATTTGTAAGCACCACCTTGCTTAACAAACTCTGAAAATGCCATTTTCTTTCCGCTTTCTTGATTAACTATGGTCTCCTCAGTATTTGTACCAGGTACAGGCATACCTGTACTCAACGAATCCCCACTATCTCCTTTAAACATAAAATATCCCGCAACTGCGACGGCAACCACTACCACTCCTATTATTATATTTTTCATATTCATTTATTATAACAAAATAAAAAAGAGGTACCACACTTGTGACACCTCTGACTTACTTACTTGCCTACCGTCAGGCAGGTCTAATACGCGCTTGTTCGCGAATATCCGACAACTTGTCATCCACAAAGAGAATCCCGTTCTCGAAAACCGTGACAAGAATATCTCCTTCGTGAGCATTTTCTCGTCGAACCGTTTTGTACTTTCCACCCTCAGTGGTCAGTGCAAGACGACCAGCCTTTGAACGTTTGCCGTGGTCAGTGACTGGGTCTTTCAAAACGTCACGCCAGAGTCCACCCACTTCGACTGCACAGCACTTGAAGGCGAACTTTTGGGTATCGCGGTCAAGCTTTTGGAGAAGTCCGCCACCGCTTCCGAAGGCGATGTTGTCTGCTGACCAGCCGTTTTTCTTCAAGGCTTCCAGTATCTGAACAACCGTAAGGTAGTCGATACCATCACCTTGAATCACACGAATCTTTGGATTGAGAACTTTGTAGCCCTTGCTGTTAATCTCATATCCAAACTTCCTTCCAAGAATCTCAAAAACTCTTGGAAGAACTGTGGTTGGATCTCCGCTGTCTGGACGGATAACAAGAATTCCGTCACGACTGAGGACCATATCCTTGAGTTTTTCTCCCCAAAGCTCTTCGCAGGCTTTGAAGATATCGTAGCTGTCGCTGACGACAGCTACAAGCCCAGTTGGATATTGCACGAGCATATTCTTGAAAGCTTGTGCTTCACCGCACACACCCCAAGAAGTGATAGTCGAATGCTCTGCCGCCGGGATGGAAAATCCTGCCATTGGTTCGCCATAGTAATGCTTACCAACAACAAGAGCTTCAATCGTGTCGGTGCCTTTGAAGTTCACCAGATGTGCCAAGCCACCGATTCCCGCTGACTCAACACTTGTTGAACCGCGGAAACCGAAGTCGTGAAGCTTGAAGTCGATTAGTTCTGGTGTACCAGTTTCTTCGAGATACCTCAGAATATCCTGCTTCATGTTCCGACTTTGAGTTGCAACAGTCGTCGGATACCACACCTGAACCAACAAGGTTTCGATGTAGTTCGTCAGCCACGGCACCTCTGGATCAGTGTTCTCAATAGTCATGAGAACATTGGAATTTGGAATGATAGAACCTTCCCTGACCGCACGGATCTGGATAGGTAATCTTCCACCGTGGACTTTCAAAATATGTCGCCAGCCAGCTTCGTTGAAAAGCTCTGTGGAGCCGAAGTGAGCGGAGAAAAATTCCTTGGCTTCAACAATTTTTTCTTCCGTCACTACCACGCCTTCCAGATACTTTTTCACGATGTACTGGAGACCGAAGAATAGCACTGTGGAGTAGCGACCGCCTCGACTCTCGAAAAACGAGAAGACTCGAGTGGTGCCGGCAGGATACTGCTTGTAATGGCTGACCTTGTAACTGTCAGTCATCATGATGATGTTCGGCTGGGGATTCATGACACCTCTCCTTGGGTTGGGGTTAACGGTTTAGATTAAACTTGAAACTACTTTACGCCTTGGCTTCGGAGAAAAGCTTCCCCCAAACTCTTGTGTTCTTCCAACAGGCAGTCGATAAGACCATCGAAAGTCTGCCATCTGACTTCTTCAAGGTCATCCCTTGCGCGAAGTGCACCGTAGATGTAGACCGCTGAAAACAACGCAGTCATAATCTTGTGCTCTGACTTCCTATAACGATGGTCGTTGATGCGGTAAGATCCAATGTATTTCACATCGTCAATCTCAACATCACCAACTTCTTCACGTGCTTCCCGTTTGGCTGAAAGCTCCAAAGACAAGTCTTTGGGATCAACGAAACCTCCAGGAAATCTCCAACCTTTCTCGCCAGATTTGCGACCGACAATAACCTTTGGTTCAAGGCTATGTCTAATCGCAATATCTACGGTTTGAAATGATGTTGGAAAGTTCTGCTTCATGCTGGCGTATATCACACCAGTTCTAAACTCTTCAGAATCAAGAACCTTAACTCCAACCTTGTTGCGCATTTCTGTTCCACTTGGAACAGATTTTTTTGGATAAACATACTTTTTGGAATGTTTACCGCTGTAACATGGAAGGAAGCTGTCTCTTGATCCAAACAAAGTCACTTTGTGACCCTTGAAAAGTCGTTCGATTGTTTTGTCCAATGCTTCTGACCAAGCCTCGTTTGAAGAATGATCATACATCTTTACGATCGTTGCCTTTGGAAACTCCTTTTTGAGCATTGCTACTCGAGTTTCAAAATCCAACGGATCGTTTTTGCTTGTAAAACCGCCAGTGACTCCAATCACAACTAGAAGCTTTGAACATCGCTCTCTGACTCTTTCAATCAGATATCGATGTCCATCATGCAAGTCTGGAACTTGGAATCTACCGATAACTACTCCCAGTGTATTTTTTTTGTTCATGTTAGTTCTCCTTATGGATAATGTTAAAGAACTATATATTGTTCTATATACACTATATACCCACCCTTATTTAGTGTCAACTGTACACTATTTTAGAAAACAAAAAAATAGCCCTGTCAAACAGTGTCCAAAATAACCCTTATTTTAGGGACTTAAAAGTGAAGAGATTTGCTGGTCTCATTACTCCCTTCTTAATAGTTCGCTTTGTGTTGCGCAAAATTCCAAGCGAAAGAATTCTTTTTCTAAAGTTTCTCTTGTCCATCCCCTCCCCTAGTATTGCCTCATAGACTTTTTGTAAATCAGAAAGTGTGAATTCTTTCGGCATCAAGTGTTTTGCGATATCTGTGTAAATTATTTTTGAACGTAATCTCTCGATAGCCACAGATGTAATATGGTTATGGTCATAACCAAGTTTAGGAATATTATTTGCAGACGCCCAAACTGTTCTGTGTTTTGCACTTTTTATATCCTGATTGTCTTTGGAGTTTGTAAGTCCTATGTAAGCAACAGACACTACCCGCCCTCTTGGGTCTCTATCAATTTCACTGAAAGTGTACAACTGCTCTTTATATATATTTTTAACCCCTGCTTTGTCTAAAAGAAGTCTGTCGACAGATTGCTCCGCTGTTTCTTTTACTCGTATAAGACCGCCGATATGTGCAAGCTGACCCTTAAATTTGTTATTGGAATAAACCTCACCAAGTAAAATCTCTAGCTGACCATTTGTGACACAAAAACATACAACGTCTACCGCTAGAGCAGCGAATCTAATATTTTGAGGTATTGGATTGTTATCTTTTTTCATTGTTAGTGTTAACTATACACTATTATTCCCTACCGTCAAGGGGTGAGATTAATTACCGGGACCATCAATAAGTAGTGGCTTGCCCGAAGTATCTGCAGTAAAGTCTGGCCAGCCTGTGTGGTCAGCAAATGGATTAGGTAGATACTGTATTATGTATTGTGAAGGCAAACTCTCTGGATAGTAAATGATTGTGGGAGCTTCGTAAGGTAGTGGGGTTGTGGTAGTGGCTGTTTGATTTATTATCTGCTGAATTTGAGCTAGCTGTGCTTCTACTTCCGCCAAAATCTCCTGTTGTGTTTGTATCTGGGATTGAGTAACAATTGGAGGTACGATTGTTTCGGTGGATGGAGTTGTGCTGACCGGAGAATTAGTTTGCGGATTAGGAGTTGCACCTTGTGATGAGGCGATTGGAGGTTGTGTGGCTACAACACCTGTTGTCTCAGGAGTCTGATTGGTTGCTAAATAGATTTCTGTGGTAGCAGTCTCTACTTGTGCCAAGACTGTTATAACTTGCTCAACCTCTTGAGTATTTTGCACAATGATTGACTGGTAGGAGTTAATCTGAGTTTGAGTAAAATCGGAATTATCTACAGAAAGACCGTTTATGATACTTGCCAACTCATTTATATATATTTGTATGTAATTAATATCATTTTGCGCCCCATTAACAAGCTCAGGTAATGTAGGCAAAAGACCACTTGGAACTGAGTTGGAATTAAGTACGCTATTTTTCTTGTCCCAAGCTTCTAGTAGCTCAGTTATCTTTAGTCGGCGACTGTTTATTTCTTTTTCTAGATTTTTATCACTGATTTGTAATGTAATCTGAGGATTTTTTGAATTTGGATTTTTAAAGAAAATGTCTGTTTTTCTTAGGATGCTGTTTCGAACATTTGAATATTCTGTCTGGATTTGCCCTATAACTACCCTTTCCGCCTTAAACCTCCTTTCTAAATTTTGAAGTGTAGATACTTCTGTATCTACTTTATCTGTTAGCTCTAAAAGTAGGATACCGTTCTCCGTCAGTATAGCTGAGTCACTACTTTGATTGTCCGTGAAATAATAGTAACCAACCACAATCAAAACAACAACAAAAATTCCTACAACAAAATATGTTCTAGAATCTCCTTGTGAAGTTTCCATCAATATAATTGTAGCATAACTAAAATAGTCTTCCTCCTAAAACAGCGGTTTCATCATCCGGCTTGATTAAAACTACATTTCCATCTTTATCCGGAACACCTAAAGTAAGAACTTCAGATTCAAAAGGTCCTATCTTTCGCGACGGGAAATTTACTACACCCAAAACAAGCCGTCCCACCAACTCTTCTTTGGTGTATAAATCCACAATCTGAACTGAAGAATTTTTTACTCCAATTTCAGGACCAAAATCAATTTTTAGTTTGTATGCCGGTTTTTTAGCTTCGGGAAAATCGAAAACTTCAAGCACTTTCCCCACTCTTATATCTAGTTTTTGAAAATCTTCAATTGTTGCCATATTATTTTGGTTCTGGACTCCCATGGTGAAAAAACATTACCCACTTATAACCTTCCTTGCGCCATATAGAACTGCGTAAAGAGTAAC
>CAYITW010000053.1:3370-6375 GCA_964366395.1 uncultured Candidatus Saccharibacteria bacterium | reverse complement strand
GCAGACACGAAGTTGGGATGATGCTTCTGGAGTGAAAAAATACCGCACAGAGATTGTTGCCGACAGAATCCAGTTTGGTCCAAGAAAAGATGCTCCAGCAGGTGGGTATACAGCTCCAGCAAGCGCTCCAGACGACCACAAGAAGGCGATAGATACTATCGAGTATCCAGAGGAAGAGATTAACCCCGAAGACATTCCTTTTTAATTTCGTTAGAAATTAAAACAAATATAATAGCAACTTTATAAACTTTATAGACTTTCAACTTTATGACTAATAAGAAATGTTACTTTACTGAAAATAATATCAAATACATAGACTACAAGGATGTGGACTTACTAAAGAAGTTTCTAAATCCTCATGCTCGAATTATAAGTCGCAAGCGAACAGGCATTACAGCCCATCATCAGAGAAATTTAGCGATGGCTATTAAGCGAGCCCGCTTTATGGGACTACTCCCATTTGTTAGTAGATAAACTTCCAAATTTGGCCAATCTCATCGCCAAAAATAAAATTCCAGCTCGTCAATGTACTAATGTACATCTTCGATCTGGAATTTTATTTTTTGCGCGACCTTGTCTCAAATTATGAAAGTTTATAAATCCTCCGAGGTTCTTTACGTTGTTATTCTGCTTGGGAAAAGAAATTGTTCTTTAGAAAGTCAGTGAAACGCTTCATTTCTTGCTGGTTTCGGAAAAGTGCTTGTTCGCGTTCTTCCTCACTCAAACTTGCATTGTCGTCCATTTTTTCTTTAGTTTTTACCTTAAGAAAAGGAACATCTTGAATATGTGATGGATGATCTGGCGAGCGATAAGGAAAATCTAATGAAATCTCTAAATTACTCTCATCTACTGAAGTAGATTGGGTATCATAAAAGTCTCTAATTAAGCTTTTGATTTTTTCAGATAATTCGAGAGTTTGTTTGTGCCATTTTTCAAACTCTTCTGTATATAGTGCGTTTTGAGCTACTAGTTCTTGTATTGCTTCGTCTTCTATATCAACTTGCTTAGCACGGTCGAACTTTGGAGAAGTCTCGTCCATTACACTCAGGTCTATGCCCTGTTCAGCCATAAGTTTAGCTTTCAGTTCTTCTTCGCCTACATAGATATTTTTTGGAAGATTTTTACCAAGTTCTATCCACGGGGTACGAGAATTCTCTCCTCCTTCACATGACTGGGTTGTATCAATTCCTAATAATTGTAGAACAGCAACTGTTTCTCTAATTCCATCTTCAATAACATAACCATAATGGTCAGGCACCGCTAACTCACGGAGTTTGTCTTCCCATTGTTGTCTTTTCTGCTCCTCTAAAGACTCTTGGGGCACCTCACTAGTTTCTTCTCTCATATAAAAACTATAACATAAATAGATGCCCTGAAAACATATTGACCCAAGGAGATTTTACTTAAACTCCTAATTTGGCAAGCTCTTTTGTTGGATATTCTCCATGGCATAGATTATGCTATTTATATGATCAAGAATTCCTCTAGCAATAATCATCTCAGCTTCTTTTTCAAAGTCTTTATCAGGATTAAATATCATGTTATTATATCGTTGCATAATCTCACGCACTGCATTTTCATCGAGTTGGTTTCCATCAAGAGTTCCAGTAATTCGCGGTAACCATTTTTTATCATCCGTTGAGATAGCTTTAATTTCAATAGAGTGACCTTCAATAGTTCCTAATATCCGATAATTACCAGGGTTCCCCCCAGGAAGATCTTCCATATCAAGTCTAGTATTTTTTATTTGTTCTGGTGTAAACCCTTCATCAACAGCTCTATTATAAGCATTCTCTCGGCGACTGGATGATAGTGTTTGTTTTTCTGTCATAGTATCCTCAGCACTTTTTACCTCTTCCTCAGATGGTTGATATCCTTCCATTCCCATAATTTTATTGGTTAATTGATTAATTAACTCAATTTTACCCCCCCCACAAAAATTGCAAGTTTAGAAAATCCGCTTACAGCGGATTTTCTAACTTCTAAATTTAGATATTTAGTAACTTTTAAATCTGGATGCAGTTCTAGGCGAAACGAGAAAAGACGAGGAGCCTTACATACAGTAAGGTGACGAGAATTTTTGAAGTTTCAACAACGAAATGCGTCAGATTTAAAAGTTGCTACCACCGACTCGTTCTGAATAATCTCCCGTTTCGGTGTTTACTTTTATAACATCTCCTTCTTTGATAAACATTGGAGCTTGGATTTCTACGCCAGTTTCTAGCTTAACTGTTTTGGTTCCACCTTGAGCAGTGTTGCCTTTAACCGCCGGATGAGCCTCGATAACTTTCAGTTCCATTTTAATAGGCATTTTGACGCCGATAGTTTTTTCACCCCACATTAAGATTTGAATAATAGAATTTGGTTTTAAAAACTTTCCAGCGAAGCCCATAACTTCTTCCGATAGGGAAAAGCGCTGGCTTGGGTCCTTTGGGTCACAGAAAGTAAACTGACCTCGGTTTGAAAATAAAAACTTTGCGTCTTTTTGATCTATTTCTGCTTCGGGAACTTTTTCTGATACGTGAAAAGACTGCTCGGTCACTTTGCCAGTAATGAGGTTTTTTAATTTAGTAGCATTTACTGGCTTTCGCTGTTGTTTACGAAAAACGTGAGAAGTTAAAACTTCCCAAGGTTCACCATTAAAAACGATGTATTTTCGCTCAGTTATTTCACTATAATCTAGCATTGCCATCTTAGTTTAGGTTAAAGGTAATCCCAGTAGTAGAAAATTAAATTTTACAATCAAGTAATTGCGTTATGTCCGCATAATTTTCACTACGGGACAGGCAGGGGATAATATAGCTTATTTAGGACCTAAAAGCCATACTTGACATATCAGTATTGTAGGTGTATAATCAAACTGGGAGAAATAAAATGACCGTTAAGATTCGACGATTGCAACGAATTTGTGAGTATGTGGTGTACCTTATGTTGCTCAGCGTAATCCCACTTTGGATTGGATTTCTCTCGAAGAACACAGTGCTTATGGGGATAGCCAGTAGCTG
>CAYITW010000053.1:0-3360 GCA_964366395.1 uncultured Candidatus Saccharibacteria bacterium | reverse complement strand
CAGCCCTTTCCGAACTTTTGTTATTTGGCTACCTACTTTTTCTTCAGAAGAGGGAAGCCAAAAAACGCAAGTTAGGATAACCGGCCAGCAGACAAACCGTCTCGCTGAGCCGGTTTTTCTGTATAAAATATATTTGACAGAATCATTTTTTTGTGTATTATTCCAGACGGAGGCTTTTGATGCTTGAGTTCTTAAACAACTTGGACGCTTTTCTGAGCGCGACTTTGAAGGAGCCGAGCGGTTCTGGTCGACTCGGTTTGTGGATTGTACTTTTCTACCTTGGGGTGTTTTTCCTGCATGGTCTTTTTCAAGGCCAGCTCAAAATCCAAAAAGGAAAAGACGGCAATTTCCACTTATCGGATTTCTTTGCCAAACTTATTGAGGTGGAGACTATTCCACTCGTTTTCCTTGCTATTGGATTTCTACCGTTTTTGTTTACGGTGGGGTGTATTTGGGATCCCAGTGGCTTTATAGGATTAGATTGTTACGAATCCGAACAAGGGTATCGTGGCGACGACGGTTGTGAATCCTGTTACGGTATAGCAGTTTACAACCCAGACAGAAGCATCAGTCTCTTTGCAAGCCTCGCCAACGCTTACGCTTACGGCGTTCTGCGTTTTCAGGTTTTGGTAGTAGGGACAATTGCTGTCATCATACTTTCATTTTTAGTATGGGCAGTATTCAAGGTTTTAAGGTTGATTTACTTGTGGATGTTCAAACCCGTTCTAAAGTTTATTGGTGTCCACGCAAGGAAGATTCCAGTTCGTTTCTAACCGGTCAGCAGGAAACCTGCTCGACCGGTTTTCTGCTTTTATTGACAAGTTTACTTTTTAGATTTAGTGTACGTGAGGAGGTGTGATTGAATCTATATCTTGTAACAACGATCGTTTCTGGTTGGCCAGAGAGTGAGTTGAAACGTAACGGTAGCCGAAAAGTAGCTATTTGTTCAACATTCGAGAGAGCCAAAGAGATTGTTGAGAAAAACGAAGGCGACATTTGGGAGACCGATTTTTATTACGCAGTCATTACCAAAGTTCAAGCTGACGTGGTTTACGGTGGCTTTCCAGTTCAAGAGTGGTGGTACAACTGGGTTGGTGGTAAGTTGGGTGGATATATCGAAACCCAAAAACCACTCGAGTACGAAAAAGTAATATTTAGTTTCTGAACGAGCCGGTTGGTAAATCCAGCCGGTCTTTCTATATTAAAATATCGTTGAGTAATAAATTATCCTGTTACGAAAAAAATTTATTCTTCCGAACTTGATTCACCAGCATTTACTGCCACAACTGACCCGCCGTTTTTTGCAAGCCCTGCTCGGATTTCTTTCAAGATGTGATCTGCGATTTTTTTGTTGGCTTTGTCTTTCAAAAACTGTCTGGTTGCATCGTAGCCACGACCAAGTTTTTCTTCGCCATAAGCATAACTTGTGCCAGTTTTTTTTATGATTCCCATTTTTTCACCGAGAGCAATAAGTTCACCTTCACGAGAAATTCCTTCGTTGTACATCAAATCAAACTCTGTTTGTTTGAAAGGAGCAGCGACTTTGTTTTTTACAACTTTCACTCGGATTCGACCACCCATAATTTCCTCACCTTTCTTTATCTGAGCTATGCGACGGATATCTATTCTGACAGAAGTATAGAACTTGAGTGCTTTTCCACCGGGAGTTGTTTCAGGGTTGCCAAACATCACACCAATCTGCATTCGGATTTGGTTTATAAAAATCACGATTGTCTTTGACTTCGCTACTATAGCAGTGAGCTTTCGAAGTGCTTGGGACATAAGGCGTGCTTGTTTTCCCACGTGGTGAGCTCCCATATCACCCTCAATCTCGTCCTTTGGCGTAAGAGCTGCCACAGAGTCCACAACGATGACATCAAGCTTTCCTGAGCGAACTAGTGAGTCCACAATCTCAAGAGCTTGTTCTCCGTTGTCGGGTTGAGAGATAAGAAGTTGGTCTATGTTTACACCAAGACGTTTTGAGTACTCTGGGTCCATAGAATGTTCAGCATCAATGAAGGCGCAGATGCCACCCTTTTTCTGAGCTTCAGCGATGACATGAAGTGAAAGAGTTGTCTTTCCAGATGACTCTGGTCCAAAAATTTCTATTATTCTTCCGCGAGGTAAACCACCAACACCGAGCGCCGCGTCTAGTCCGATTGAGCCAGTTGAGATAGCGTTTACATCCACGTGCGGTTTGTCGCCAAGCATCATTATGGAGTCGTCACCAAATTTTGTGCGAATTTCTCGTAAAGTATTCTCGACATTAACTGTTCCGATTTCAGCTCGCGGTTCTTTCTTCTCTTTCTTTTTCATATATTATTTTAAATTAAAACTCTTTTAATATAACTTCCAGTATTTTTTCTCTGCGATTTTTAAACTTATCAATAGCCTCTAGCTTGATTATATTATACCCAGGTGACAGGAGCAATTTTTCGGCAAATTTGCCATCCTTGTCAGTGAAGATGGGTCTGTCATTTAAATTTAGGTAAGCTATGTTGCGAGCTCGTCCTTCTATTTCTATAAGAGTTTGGCTATAAGTCGCGCCATTTTGAGGTGTATATATATCAATAATCGGTCCAGAAATAAGTTTCCATGCCTGAAATATGGAATATCCAACTATGACTGCCCCTAGAACGGAAAATAAGCTAATCCGTAGTAAAGATGTGGCGTTACGGTTCATATTACCTATTCTACAGGTTTTTCAGTGGATTCCGAATCTCTCTCGCCGTAGCCAACAACTTCTCTTGCTTTTGCTCCAGAACCCGGACCTATAACTCCTCGTTCTTCCAGCATATCAATTAATCTCGCAGCTCGAGCGTATCCGACACCAAGTTTTCGTTGCAGGTACGAAGTAGAAGCTTTACCGGCTTCCATAACAGTTTTCTTCGCCTCTTCGTAAAGCTCGTCATCATTTTCCATTTTCTCGTCTTCCAGTGTAGCTTCAAAGATACTATTTTTTTGATTCTCACCAGTTAAGTTTATTTCACTCGGTACTTCGCTTTCATAACTATCTACTAAATATTTTACGACAGCCTTAACTTCTGATTCAGATATATAAGCTGACTGGATTCTTTGAGGTTGGGACATTTCTCCAGAAAGGTAAAGCATATCTCCAGCTCCCAATAGTTTTTCAGCTCCACCCATATCGAGGATTGTTCGGGAATCTATTTGAGATGCCACCTGAAGCGCAATTCGGCTCGGTATGTTTGCTTTAATAAGACCTGTAATGACGTTGACACTAGGCCTTTGGGTTGAAAGGATAAGGTGGATTCCAACAGCACGGGACATTTGAGCAAGGCGAACAATAGCGGACTCCAACTCTCTTGGATACGCAGACATTATGTCTGCAAGTTCATC
>CAYITW010000052.1:0-6489 GCA_964366395.1 uncultured Candidatus Saccharibacteria bacterium | reverse complement strand
TGATTGATCTGGAAATCGTAATTTCCATTTTGTCTCTCACCGCCCAAGCTTTCATGTCCTCTGGCGTCACGGGAAATATCGGAGAAACCACGGAAGGTATGTCCCAAAACCCTTTTCCTTGTTCCGTCTTTCATTTCACCTTGAATGACGAACTTGAAAGTACAGTGCTCAATTTCTGTTCGAACTGTGAAGAAGCAGGCAAGATTTGGTTGGTATCCAACCACAATGATGGCTTGCGACTTCTGGGATCCCGAGGTACAAGGATAAGTGGAAGCGTCAACCATGACGATTTCAAGACTCCTGAACATTTCTTCAATCTTCTCAATTAGCGACGTTGCAACAGCAGTCATTCTATCTCCTTTTTGGACTAAAATTTTCCTGAATTACTATAATGTATAATTCAATAATTGTCAAACACAATTTGATATTAAAAAAACCACAACTAGTGTGGTTCGGTCGGGAGGAGTTGTCCTCCCGACCTTGTGCGCCTCGCTAGGAGGACTTTTGGAACTACCTAGACGACCGCCATACTTTTTGCTTTTTGCAGAGCTGCGCCATCAAGAAATCGTTCGAGATCAAGGATCTGCGGATCCGTGACCTCAACGACCACGCGACTGGCCATGTCCTGATAGCGGGTACGGTGCCCATCATCATCGTCGTCATACATTCGACGAGAGCGTGTTTGATACGCCCAACCGATTGTTACACTGATCTCGATCGTCTTCCCAAAGGTTTCAGGGAAAAGAGTGTTGACGATTTCACCAAGAACAACCGGTCCGATCTCACTCCAGTCGAAGGCGTCTCCAATGGCAACATCAAGCTCGTAGTTGCCAAAGGTTCCGCCGATGACTCCCGAAACCGCTGAGAGACGATCCCTGAGAAGAAGTGCATTTTCGCTAGGCTTGACCTTGTGATGGCGATAAACACTATCGCCCCAGCCAAACTTCTCGGCGCCGTCAACCACCTCTCGAGTGACGTGGAAAGTTCGACGAGTTGGATTCGGGTGTTGAATGACTTTCACGTGAGGCTTGATATCAATCACAAAAGACTCCCTTCGAGAGCAGAAGTGCCCCCAATGTTTCTGGTATGTATTATACACCTAAGTAATCTTAATGTCAAGTATTTATAGGTGACAAAAAAGCCTTGACTTAAGGGCTATTTTGTTATTATTCGTCGCTATCACCACCACTAACAGGTTCACCATTAAAGTTAGCCATGGCTTCTAAAATCGGTTCAATTCCCCCTTCTAGGATTCGTTCAATGTTGTGCCAAGACTGTTTTAGACGATGGTCAGTGATTCTGTCCTGTAAAATATTGTATGTGCGAATTTTCTCTGAGCGGTCTGCTGTTCCTATTTGTGATTTTCGATCAGCAGAGTGCTTTGAGTCCTCTTCTTCATCCTTTTTTGCTTGGAGTTTCGCAATCAAAATACTCATTGCCATTTCCTTGTTTTTAAGCTGACTTCTCTGTGCTGTAGAGCGAACATCAATCCCTGTTGGTTTGTGAATTATTCGAACTGCTGTTTCAACTTTGTTAACATTTTGACCGCCTGCACCTCCAGAGCGAGATGTCTCTATTTCCAAGTCACTTGGTTTTATTTCTATATTTGTTTTCTTGCGAACAGGTAGAACTGCAACTGTTGCAGTGGAAGTGTGAACTCTTCCAATCTTCTCTGTTGCTGGAACTCGCTGAACTCGATGAACTCCGGTTTCAAATCGTAGATTTTTATAAACATCCTTACCTCGTATTTCAAATGAAGCTTCCTTGTAACCACCCGCACTACTTCTAGACTCGTCCACCACCGAAACACCCCAGCCTTTATTTTTGGCGTAAGTCGTATACATATGAGCCAGCTCTTCAGCAAAAAGAGATGCCTCCTCTCCCCCAGCACCAGCTCTCACTTCTAAAATAACTTCGTTTGGGAATTCTTCTTCTTTCTCATCTTCCTTTAGAATTGTCTCCATCTGTTTCATTATCTCCTCTTTCTGTCCTCTTAGTGACTCTAATTCCGAGTGCGCCAAGTCACGGAGTGTCTGGTCACTCTCTATCATTTTCAGCGTGTCCTTCTCCTCCTTTTCCAGTTTTTGGTAACTTTGGGCAAGATAAGAAGTTTTTTGATTTTGTAAGAATTTTTCTAAGTCCATATCTTTACATTATATAACAACAAAGCCTTGTCGTGGTCATGTACATTTTGGAGACTTCGCAGGCGGGTAGCCGAGAGAGAGTAAAATTTCAGTAGAAATTTATACGCGCTCCAAAATGTATGTGACGAGACAAGGCTCGTTAATTTCGTTACTTACTTTTCTTTGCCTTTGTAGCAGAAGCTTTTGCAACTCTCTGTTTAAATTTCTCTGCTCTTCCAGCCGTATCTAGAGATTTTTCATTACCAGTATAGAAAGGGTGTGATGCACTTGATATTTCAAGTCGAAAAACTGGATATTCTTTTCCTGCCTCACCGGCAGGCAGGTTATCTTTCTTCTTAGGTTTAGCTGTCTCTTTTGTTGGAGCAGTGGATGCAATAATAAACTCGGCTCCGTTAGAGTTGTCTATAAAAAGCACTGGTCTATAGTTTTGTGGATGTATTTCCTTTTTCATGACTTGGATACTCTACCAAAACAGCCTCATTTTTGCAAGATTTAATTTTCCCCCAAAATTTCCATAAACTTCATCGCGTCTATGGAGATATCCCATATTCTTATAGTTAAATGTAGATGAGGATTTAGAGTATAGCCAGAATCTCCACTCAATGCTATAAGATCTCCCTTTTCCACTTTTTGCTCCAAACTCACATTTATTTTTGAGAGATGCATATAAACAGTTTGAAGCCCAGCGCCGTGATCTATGATTACCGTATCGCCATAATTTCGTAAACTACTTGCAAATTTCACCACACCACGATTCATAGCATAGACAGGGGTCCCCATTGGCGCTTCTAGGTCCGTACCTTTGTGGGGCATAGTGGTGGATTTACCTATAAGTCTTGTGTAACCATAATCATCCGCCACAACAAGTGGACCTTTCAAAGGTGAGCCAAATTTTTCAGTCCAAAGTTTTTCCCAGACAACAGGAAGAGCGTTGATTATTTTTCCTTCTAAAGCCAAAGTGGAAATAAGTTCCCTCTCGCTTGCATACGTATTTCCACCAAGTTTCTCTGGAATATCAAAAGGTTTTTGAACCACTGGACGTTCTTCGATAACAAGATTTTCTTTTATCTGTCTACCATCTTTAAAGGTTATTACTAAGGGATATGTTCCGGGAATTGCACGGAGTTCTACACCAAGAAGAGCTGAGACCTGACCCTCGTGTAGAAATATGTATAACGGACGATTATCAAATGTGAAAGACTGCACGCTCTGTGTGGTTGTCGCTCCTTCAACTGTAATGAGAGCCGGATTACCTTGCTCTACTACGCTTGGAGTAACAGATATGTATGGTTTTTCTCTAGTTTGAACTTTAACAGGATTGGATTTTGTGGAAGTTGGAGCCGATTTTGCCCCAGGGACTCCTTTTGGATTCCCTAGATTAAACCAAAAAATCACCCCTGATACAGCAAGTAAAGCTAAAAAAATAATTATCCAAAAATTTTTATTTCTCTTATGATTTTGGTGCTGTGTATGATGTGTCATAATTCTCAAATTACTCTATCAACTACGGTAACTGGCATCGGCTCCTTGCTTTTTGGTTTTATTTTCTGTATGAACGGATGCTCAATAAATCTATAAGTTACTGCGGAAATAATAATAACAAGAATTGCAGCTAAACACACCACGAACCAATATGTCTTTGGGCCGAGCGATGTTATAGGATACTGAAGATTTACGAAACGTAAAACAAAATATAACACTATGCCGTGCAACAAATAAATACTGTAACTAATTGTACTTAGAAACTTAGCTGCTGGAATTTTTAAAAGCCCCCAGAGATTATTTCCATAAACGAAACACAGAAAGACTAACATACTCACCGCGTATTGGGAATAAGAGTATGGTTTGTATTGAATAAAATAAACAGCCATGAGTCCAAGAATTGGTAAAATCCCAGACCAAGGATATTTTTTGAAGAACGGTACACTTGGATAATAATGAACAATGTAAGCAGCAATAATACCAAATAAAAATATCGCCCAGTACCCTCTGTCTGGCAACACAAGAAATAATGCTAAAATACCGACTGAAACAAATTTACCAAATTTATTTTTATACAAAAGAGCAATAAGAGGTAAAATAAGATAGAACACCCATTCGTAGTGCAAAGTCCAATGTATACCTGCATTAATAGGAACAATCTCGTACCCATTGAAACTAGTGATTGTTTTAAGTCCTAAAGTCATCCAATAAAAAATATCTCGAAAAAGTACGCCCACTGAACTAATTTCAAAACCAGTATTCCAAAGAGCAACAATCCCCACAACTAATCCAGCAAAAAGGTATAAAGGGGCTAGACGCAAGAGTCTACTTTTGTACAAACGAAACATCCCCACACCGTCAGATTTTGCAAGAAGTTTACTCCAATAAAGGAAGCTGGTAGTTATGAAAAACAAAATCACCGCTTCACCACCTAGAAACCTGTAAAACCTATCATCTGTAATTTCCCAAAAACCTCTCTGGAAAAATTCATAATTTTGTATCGCATGCTGAAAAAGCACACCTATTGCAAGAAATCCTCGAAGACCGTCGAGTGCCTCGAAGCGCTCACTTTGCTCTGATTCTACTATTTTGCGAAAGAAAGGGATTTTCTTTGCAAGAAGTGAAGCTAAAAAAACGACAACGAGCATGACTCCGAAATACCACCAAATACTTGTAAGGTGTAGTCCCATTATCTTAAAAATTAAGTGGGTCAATCATATTTGTTTGGATATCCTGCGCTATTTTCATAACACTATCCCCGTAAAATGCATTGGGAGGACGACGTGTAGATGAGCAAGACGAACCAGAATAGTACTTACAGGCCGCATTTCTCTCTGCGCTATAAGAACCCGAAACTGCACCTAAGTCTTGCATATAGATAGCTGTAGCCATAAAAGCGTGTTCTGGATTCCAAGGGTTAGCCGAGTCGCCAGAAACACCGACGGCATTTCCAACCCGGTTTTTAAAAAGCTCCCATGTCGACGGAATAAACTGTGACGGGCCCATACCTCCACCAAAACCTCTACCAGAATAATAGTTCGCACTTGGAGGACAAGAAACTGGAGTAGTTTTCCAATCGGCTCCGATTCTTGCGGTGATGAGACCGAACGGCACTGTGTCTCTCGGAGCTTTCATCACTTGCTGAAAAACTGTTCCAGTATTTTTACCAACTCCATCACCAGTACTTAAACTGCTCAATATGCAAGCACCAACATTTTTACCTAAATTACTTTCTTGTGTAAGAATAGCCAGAAGAAATGCCGGTCGGGTACCAGTTTTACTGCCAGCGTTTTGAGCAAACTTTAAAGCATCACCGAAAGGAATAGCAGCGCTGTCTCGTAGGTTGAAAAGTGCGGCTCTAATCTGTGCTGCCTTTTTCTGTCTTTCAGCCAAAACTTCTTCGTATGTTTTCTCTTTAGTTTTATTAACTGTAATTAAATACTGTTTTTCTTTCTCGTTTTTTTCTACTTGTTTTTTTTCTGCCTCCACAGCCATTTTGGTATCTATCTCTTTTGTTTTGGCTTTGTCTAGTGCTTCTTTCTCTTTTTGAGTCAAATCTTTTGTTGCTCTTATTTCTTCAAATAATTCATGGAGGGACAGTTTTATGGTCCTGTAAGATTGAACATCTTCAAAAAAGTCAGAAAGGTCTCTGTTACTTAAAACAACCTCCACCAAAGAAGACTCGTTAATCTCATTTGTTTTTCGTATAAGTTGAGCCAAGGACTCGTGACCTTTGTCTATCCTCGCTTCAAGTTCCCCTATTCGAACAATTTTTTTATTTATATCCTTGCCAAGTTGTGCAATATTTACATTTCTCTGTTTGATGAGTGCTTGCGCCTGCTTTATTTTAGCGTTAAGTACAGCAGCCTCTTGTTGAAGAGATTTCGTGTTGGCTTTACTACTATCAAGTATCGCTTGCCATTCAGCTATATCCTTTTCTGTCTGTGCTAATTCTAGCCTCCATATCGCCTCCTGTTCTACATCACTTATAGCTAAAGCTGTCCCAATATTTAGTGTAAAAAGCCCGATTACAAACAATAAGAAAAACCTGTTCCGCATATCCATATTATACCTTAGTAGACGTGAAAACCAAGTAATCTTTCATTAACAAAACAACACCTTTCGGTGTTGTTTTTGTTATTTTGCTGGTTTTCCTTCTTTCTTTGCTTCTTTTGCTGGCTCTTCCGGCGCGGCTGGAGCACCCTCTTCCTCTTTCTTACCTTTCTTTTCTACCTCAATAGCTGAAAGGTCAACTGGAGGAGCTTCTACTTCCTCTTCTTTAGGTCTAGCGCCTGCAGCAACAACTTCTGTTGGAAGTTCAACGAGTGTAACACCAGTTGGCATAACCAAGTCTCCTGCCAAA
>CAYITW010000051.1:5589-6533 GCA_964366395.1 uncultured Candidatus Saccharibacteria bacterium | reverse complement strand
CTTTCCCTACACGACGCTCTTCCGATCTAATGGGCGATGAAAGTTATGGAGCTTGCAAATGCTCTTGATACTTATTTCCCAATTCCAGAAAGAGACTTGGAAAAACCTTTCCTTATGCCAGTTGAAGACATTTTCTCTATTGAAGGACGAGGAACTGTAGTTACTGGAAGAATTGAAAGAGGAGTTGTAAAGGTTGGTGAAGAAGTAGAATGTGTTGGTCTAGAAGACACACAGAAATACACTGTTACTGGTATTGAAATGTTTAAGAAATCTCTTAACCAAGGTCAAGCAGGAGACAACGCAGGTATCCTTCTCCGAGGTGCGTCAAAAG
Source organism: uncultured Candidatus Saccharibacteria bacterium (assembly GCA_964366395.1). GTDB lineage: Bacteria > Patescibacteriota > Minisyncoccia > Phycocordibacterales > DATDWN01 > C7867-006. The sequence continues at coordinate 6,202 of CAYITW010000051.1, read as the reverse complement.
ACGGTATTCATCGAGGACAAGTTCTTGCTAAGCCAAAGTCAGTGACTCCTCATACAGAGTTTACAGCAGAAGTTTACATCCTTAAGAAAGAGGAAGGTGGACGACACACACCATTCTTCACTGGTTACAAACCACAGTTCTACGTTCGAACAACAGACGTTACAGGAGATGTGACTCTAAACGAAGGAGTGGAAATGGTTATGCCGGGAGACAATGTTACTTTCAAAGTAAAACTTGTTGCTCCAGTTGCACTTGAGGATAAAACACGATTTGCTATCCGAGAGGGAGGGAAGACTGTTGGCGCAGGTGTTGTTACTAAGATAATCGCCTAAGTCACAGCGCTTCCAAAACTGACGATCTGCTTGTTGAAAATTTGAAAATGCTCGTCACCTTACTCTTGTAAGGCTCCTCGAATTTTCAAAATTTCAACGGCGCATCTCATTCAGTTTTGAAACCGATTCTTAACTCTAAGAAAACAAAAAACCACCTTGAGGTGGTTTTTTGTTTGTGGATTATGTTTCAAATTATTTCCAACTGAAAGTATAACCATCTGAACCACCACTTGTACTCTTTAATTCCGGGAAAAATGTTTCTCTAAAATCATGGTATTCTT
>CAYITW010000051.1:0-5579 GCA_964366395.1 uncultured Candidatus Saccharibacteria bacterium | reverse complement strand
CTTGCCCTGGTCCCCATATCTTTGTTGTAAGATAATGAAGAATAAAATCATGCTCCTCAACTGGCCCAGATTCTCCAACATTAGGTAATTCAAGTTTAACTATATCTTGACCATTGTCATAGTGTCCTCTCAGTATGGTCTCTACTATTGTGGCTAAAGATTTTATTGAAATAGGGCGAGTATCTTCCTTTGATCTCCGTATGTTTATCAGAGCATAGATAACTCCAAAAAATTTATCAACTTTTTCGCTAGTATCTAATCTTTGAGATGTTAGAGGAAAATCTTGCTGAAACGATGGAGGTAATCTCATATCCTCACGAATTCCTTCTTCTGGTTTATAGGATTCATCTGACATGTTTTTATATTAATTCTAATTAGCTTCATTTTACCCTCCCCCATGGAATAGTCAAATAAAAATTATTATGCTATAAGTTCAATTAGGAGGAGTTCATATGAGTGAACCTAAGGTAGATGCTGTCGTTCATGCAGAAAATATTGGATCGGAAGAAAGAACCCGGTTCAGACGCAAAATGACTCCTGAACAGCTTCGGGAAATTCTTTTAAATGGAGGAGATGGAGTCAAGATCCTAATTTCTATGAAAGAAGATCCCGACAAAAATGTGGTAATGGAGTACAAGCGAAAGTCGGAAAATCAGGAATAGAGCTTCGCCTCGGATGGAAACCAAATCGGTTTCTCTCCGAGGCGGTTTTCTTTTTGTTGTACTTGTATATTTTTAGATATGTGATATAGTAATCTTTGGAAGAGAGGCCCCAAATGCAGAAGGTGGTTGTTTACAGACAGAAAACTGGCAAACACGTCGCTTGTCGCTATGCAAACGGACAGGTTACAATGAAAATGGGCGAGCCTATTTTCACAGTTGAAGCTGAAACAGCAGAAGCTGTTTCGATCGCTGCTCGAGAGGAAGCTGCTCGTCTCGGCATAACAAAAGTTCTTGGACTTGGAGCAGTGGGGGGAGTGTGAAAACAAACCACCGACGAAGTTTCAAAGAACCCGGTTCTTTTCGGGATCGGTCGTGTCAGACGATTGCGCAGTCTCGTGTTTCTGGTAAGTCAGTCGGAATTGGCAATGACTTCACCAATGGCCATCGTGGCCATGCCAAAGCAGTCAGGGGAGCGAAGAAATTTGTTCGCACTCGTGACCGTATTGCAAACAAGCAGGTTGCACGAAAAGCTTTGGTAGAAATTCAGACTGGCGAATAAGTTGGAAGAAACAAAAGGCGTTCCATCTCGGGACGTCTTTCTCATACTTGAATAAAAAATTAATATCTGTTAGTATCTTTCTTACACAAATGATTGCAAAGGAAACAATAAAAAAAGAACCGAAAGCAAAAAAGACAGCTGTAAAAAAGACAGCCATAAAAACTCCTAAGATAGCAAAACCTGCCTCGCCGGCAGGCAAGGCTCCTGCGAAGACTGCAGTGAAAAGCCCTCTTAAGGCGGATGTTATTTCCAAACTTCGAATCAGGGTTCGAGCTTATGAATACAAGATTCTTGATTTGTCAGTAAAGCAGATTATCGATACCGCACTCCGCTATGACGCTACTGTTCAGGGACCAATTCCACTTCCAACTGAAATTAAAAAATACACAGTAAACCGTTCATCTTTTGTTTACAAAAATGCACGTGAACAATTTGAAATGCGAATCCATAAGCGACTTATTGATATTCTAAATCCAACTCCAAAGATAATGGAAGCTCTTACAAACATGAGTTTGCCAAGTGGGGTCAACATAGACGTAAAGATTATTTAGGCAAAAGTCTATAAAGTCCATAAAGTCAAAAGACCACCAAGAGGTGGTTTTTTGATTGCAAAATATTTATTAATATGTAGATTTAATAATAGAGGTGGTTCATGGTAATTGGTTCAAACTTTCCCTTGGAAATAGGAAGTATCCACACAGGTCTCGTTGGTGGAGGTCTTCAAATACACACGCGACAGGCGTATGTAGTTGTGCGCCAATCAACATATGAGGAGTGGAGAAAACAATATATAGAGGCAGGTGAGGATACTAAGAAGATCCAACCATTCACCTCATTATGTTACTTTTACGAGATTCAGACAGACTGATTTTGCTAAGTGGCAGAGTCAGTTTTTTATGTAAAAAAACCGCCGGTCCATAGGGACCGGCGTTCGTGATTGAGTCGAAAAGATCAGAAATAGTGCTCCTCGCCGTTCGGCTGGACGAACAAGCTTCTACCACGTGGCAGAATCAGGCAGGCCCTGTGAAACGAGAAACCGTACTGCTTCTCGACGGCTGCCCGAGTTGCTGGACCGAAATTGCCATCAGCGTCAATCCTGAGATAGAGCTGAAGGTCCTTCACAGCTCCAGCGGTTACTTCGCCGTAGACCGAGTCGAAGTCGATGCCGTTGCCTAGTCCGGTTCCATACAAGAAGGCTTGGAGAACAGTCACTGCAGGACCGTTCGAACCTTTCTGCATATAGTTTGGAACTTCCTCCACCCGCGAGACTTTAGCCATCAATTTTCCTCCCCGTCGACTATACTAGGAAATATTAATTTTAATGTCAAATCTATCGTGCTTTCCATTCTCAATCTACTACATTATAATGTAGTAGATTGAGAATGGTTTTAAATAATAAATAATAAAAAGCTTTATGACTCATGTATCAAGTAAAGAGTTAGACTCAAAATTATCGGAGGAATTGTTTAGGAAACTTCTGAAGGTTTTGGGACAAGCAGAAAAAAAAGACAATCTTTTGCCGGTAGTAGAGGAGTTACTAACCTCTACTGAAAAAACTATGCTCGCTAAGCGCTTGGCGATCATTCTTATGCTTACCGAAAACACTCCTCAACATAGGGTTGTCGATATTCTTAAAGTTAGTCCAACAACTGTTGCAAAGATATCTCTTGGAATTGAAATCGGTAAGTACAAAGCTATCCTACAAACATCTAAAAAAGGGAAAATCGATCTTGAAAAGTTGGTATGGGGTGTTTTAACCGTTGGTGGAATTATGCCACCCAAGATCGGCAAAAAATACTGGAGAAAATACTCTAAACAATAAATTCAATTTACTACATTATAATGTAGTAAATTGAATTTATTGTAATATTATAATTGTGATGAGGTCTTTATATAAAAAACACCTAAGCACGAATGCACTCAAGTGTTTTAGTTTCGAAGCGCGGATAAAATCTTCTCCTTCTGTCTTTTTATCATGTAGATGATTAGGAGCCAGAAGAAAATTGAAAGTGCCCAAAGTTGTGAAATGACAGGGTTCTCAAAAACTAGTGAAAACAGAGCCACAGCACTTGAGAAAAGGAGCTTCTGCCAGAACCCCAAGGTTTGGGATTTAGCAATGTAGGTTCCGGCTTTCATGGCCCATACCACTCCTATGAGGGTGTACAACAGCCAGACGCCTCCAAATAGTAAGAAGATTGTTTCTGTCAACAAGAACCTCCTTAGATAAAATAATGGATTATTTGTCCAGAGTCAATATCACTTGAACAAAAAACCATTATCTGCTAGTATAGCGAACATTGCTAAGCAATTGAAAAGGTGACTAGCGAAGGGCAATGTTGGGTGGAAAATCTTTCCCATTACTGTCCGCAAATCGTCACCAAATGTTAAATAGCACAGTTTTACTTTAGATTTGGATGCAATTCTAGGCGCAAGCCAAGTTTGCGACCAAGCTGTATGAAGTAATACTGCGCGGGAGAAAACTTGGCGAAGCAACAACGAAGTGCGCCAAATATTAAATAAAACTATGAAATTCATTTTGGGAACAAAGGTCAATATGACTCAAATCTTTGATGACAAAGGTTTAGTCCATCCGGTAACTGTTTTGAAAACAGGACCTATTGTTGTTACTGCTGTAAAAACTGTCGCTACAGATGGTTACAATGCTGTGCAAGTAGGTTTTGGAAAAAGAGCTGAAAAAAATATTACAAAAGCAGTACGAGGACAAATGAAAGGTGGTAACTATGTGACTTTGAGAGAATTTAGGACTGAGGGCGAGCCAACCTTTAAAGTTGGTGATAGTATCGATCTTTCCACATTTTCAGTAGGGGATGTTGTCACAGTAACTTCAACTTCAAAGGGAAAAGGTTTTCAAGGTGCCGTAAAAAGACATGGATTCAAAGGAGGTCCTCGTTCGCACGGTCAGAAGCATTCAGAGCGTGAGCCAGGTTCTATTGGAGGAGGAGGAAGAGACGGCGGTCGTGTAGCAAAAGGTAAAAGAATGGCAGGAAGAATGGGAGGCGTTACCGTTACTTCAAAAGGTTTGACTATTGTCAGTGTAAAACCAGAAACAAATGAAATTTTCATACGAGGTGCTGTACCAGGAAGACGAGGAACTTTGGTAGAAGTGAATGGATAAAACAATTTTAAATTTAAAATTTTAAATTTAAAATTAAATCACAAAAATGGAAAAGAAAATATCAAAAAAGAATACAGAATCGACATCCAGTATTTCGCCGAAGCTAAATACATCTAAGGCGAAAGCTACGACAGCCAAAACTCCTGTTTCTTTGGAGACAACAATTTACAATACAAAAGGCAAAGAAGCTGGAAAAATTTCTCTACCAGAAGGAGTTTTCGGTTTACGATGGAATTCAGACTTAGTTCACCAGGTTGTAACTTCTATGGAGTCTACTGCTAGAACAAATGTGGCTCATACAAAAAACCGAGGAGATGTTTCTGGAGGAGGTAAAAAACCTTGGCAACAGAAGGGAACAGGACGGGCAAGACACGGCTCCATCCGCTCACCTTTGTGGGTCGGAGGAGGAGTTACTCACGGTCCAAGAAGTGATAAAGATTATACTAGAAAGATAAATAAGAAAATGAAGGCGAAAGCTCTTTACACTATCCTTTCAGCAAAATACAAGAAAGGGGAGATTCTTTTTGTAGACGACTTATCATTACGAGTTATTAAAACAAAAGAAGCTGTTGCTCTTTTGGGGGCACTTTCAAAAGTTTCAGGATTTGCTGATTTGCTAAACAAAAGAAACAACTCTGCTTTTATTGCTCTTGACCACAAAGATGTTACAACAGAGAAAAGTTTTGCAAATATGGGAAATCTTATGGTTGATGAGATAAGAAATATAAGTCCACTAGATCTTATGAAATACAAATACGTAGTCATTTCAAATCCAGAAAAAGGACTCCCACAGATTTCAAATAAACTAGGTAAGTAATTTAATCCAGAAATATGAAAAATACATCTAACATTTTAATACGCCCACATATTACAGAGAAAGCTACTATCTCTTCAGAAAAATCTGTGTATGTTTTTAAAATTGATCCTAAATCAAACAAAGCAGAAGTAGAAAAAGCTTTCAAAGAAAAATACAAGATTTCTCCTGTAAAAATTAAAACAGTTACTATTCCAGCTAAAAATGTTTTTGTCCGAGGTAAGTATGGAAAGAAATCAGGATACAAAAAAGCTTACATTTATCTAAAGAAGGGCGAGAAAATAGAGGTCATATAGTTCGACAAGCTCACTATAAATAAAATTAAAATCATGAAACGATACCGACCATATACACCAAGTAGACGAGAAATGACAACCATCTCATATGGAACTGTTATTACTGCGACAG
>CAYITW010000050.1:0-6574 GCA_964366395.1 uncultured Candidatus Saccharibacteria bacterium | reverse complement strand
ATCCTAGAGGTGCGAGCAGAAACGACCCGGTTAAGTCCGGCTGAAACGGCAAAATTCTTACTTGAATGCAAGGCCGTGCCTCTTAGCACTTTTGTAAAAAAGTGCTAAGAGGAGTGCCGCTAGATCCGTCTGGTAACAGACGAGACAGATAAATAACTATCCATCCGAGGTAACTCGGTGGACAGAACTCGGCTTATAGACACAACAACAAAGATGAAAACCACGTCGTAACTGACGTGGTTTTCTCTATAAATTTTTTATGTAATGAGAAAGCAAATTTAATTTTTGAATAAGGAAAAGATGCTTGATTATAGAGCTATTTCTCTATATAATGTATGTAACAAAAGTTAAATATTTATTATAATTTACAAACAAAAAATATGGAAGGAAATCAAATAATACTGAAAACAAACAAACAGAACTTTTTCACCACGGTTTTATTTTGGGTTTTACTTTTTGTAACATTTCTCACTCCGATTTTTTTCCTTCCAGCAACACTTCTTTCTCAACAATTTAGCACAACCATCCTCTTTGCTTTTGGCGTCATATTATCCATAATCGTTTACATTATCGCCAGTCTTTTTTACGGCTCCGTTGATTTGCCTGGGCACTCAAAATATATTCTCGGGTCTATTGCTCTTGTTCCTGCAGTCTATTTGTTGGCTGGAATAGCAAATGGTTTTTCACGAATGTCTTTCTTTGGTTACACCTTTGATATAAACACTGTCGGGTTCATTTTACTTGGTTTTGCCTATCTATTTTTAATATCAGTCATCTTTAAAGATAACAAACGAATTCTCTACTCATTTTATGCTTTTCTAATTTCCGCTATAATATTAGCCGTTTTTGTTATAGTAAGACTGATTTTCGGGGCAGGAACTCTATCTTTCGGTGTTTTTACAAATACCACAATGTCTATGGTTGGAAGTTGGAATAATCTCGGAATTTTTTTCAGTATAGGAGCTATTTTATCTCTACTTACACTTGAAATTTTTATTGCTAGTAGACTAAATAAAATTTTAGTATCACTAACACTTCTAGCATCTTTATTTTTCCTGATGATTGTGAATTATAATGTTCTTTGGATTGTTTTGGCTGTCTGTATATTTTTATTTATTCTTTACAGAATTTTTAGTTCTCAAAATTCAAGTTTAAATGAGAGTAGTACAAAAAATAAATTTTCAAGAATTCCTCTTTTCCCAGCTATTGTTTTAGTTATTTCATTGGTTTTTGTTTTCGCTGGCACAGAAATTAATTCTTTTTTGCCGAATTCTCTCAGAGTCTCAGGGGCTGAACTAAAACCATCAATCTCTGACACCTTAGAAGTTGCCAGAAATACAATAAATGAACGCCCCCTTTTTGGTTCTGGCCCAAACACTTTTACAGCAGAATGGCTCAAATGGAAACCAAACAGTATTATAAACACGTCTTCATGGAACATTGATTTTACAAATGGATTTGGACTTATTCCTACGTTTTTAGTTACCACTGGAATTGTTGGGATTATATCTTGGTTCTTGTTTCTTGGACTGTATTTTTATCTCGGGGTTAGATCAATATTTATAAAATTTGATGATGAATTTTCTAAATATTCTGTAGTTTCTACTTTTTTCATCTCTTTGTATTTGTGGATGATAACTTTCGTATATATTCCTAGTACAACTATATTTATATTAACCTTCTTTTTCAGCGGTTTATTTTTTGCTTCAGTTTATAACTCAGGTCTGATAAAAATTGAAACAAGAAAATTGTTATCAAATCCAAAAACTGGATTCGTATCATCCCTTGTCCTCGTTGCTTTTTTCGTTGCAAGTTTATCTCTAGGTTACGGTTTATTCAAGAACACACAATCATTGTGGTATTTTCAAAAAAGTACCCAAGCCATAAATTCTGCGGGGGACATAAGTGCTTCTGAAAGTCTTATGATAAAAGCTACTCAAATAATTCCAAACGATATCTACTATAGGTCACTTTCAGAAATCGAACTTATTAAACTAAATGCGGTTGCTTCTCAAGACACAACAAAAGTTAAGGTGGAAGATATACAGAAACAGTTTAATGACGTCCTAACAAACGCTATTTCTGCTGCCAAAGCAGCACAGTCACAAGATCCAGATAATTATCTAAACTGGTTGGCTCTAGGACGTGTTTACGAAGCGATATCTCTTCCGGAGTTAAAAATTGAAGGTGCTTACGAGAATGCACAGTTTGCTTACGCAGAGGCTCTTAAAAGGAATCCAAAAAACCCTGGAATTCTTCTTTTCTTAGCCAGACTAGCAACTGTTCGTAAAGATTGGGCTCAGGCAAGGATTTTTGCAGAACAAGCGACAGAGCTTAAAAGTAATTATCTAGACGCATACTTTCTTCTTTCACAGATTGAAGTGGCCGACAACAACATAAATGCCGCAATAAAATCTGTAACATCAGCTTCAGTAATAGACCCGACAAACCCAGCGATATTTTTTCAGTTGGGATTACTCAAATATAATATTAGAGATTTTGATGGAGCGATAAGAGTTTTAGAAAAAGCCACGACCATGACTCCTGATTATGCCAATGCAAAATATTTCTTAGGGCTTTCTTATGAGTCTGTGGGTGAACATGCTAAGGCAATAAAACAATTTGAGGAGATAAAAATTACAAATCCAGATAGTCAGGAGGTCACAACTATCCTTGCAAATTTGAAAGCTGGTAAGTCCATTTTTACTAACACTGAGGAAACAAAACCAGAAAAAGCAAAAACTCTTCCAGTTAAAGAAAAAGTACAATAACAGAAAGAATAATGGTAAAGAGATTTTTCAATTTATTAAACGGTGAGATAACCGGACTTCATCAAGCTGCGTATCTTTTAGGGTTTTTCGCTATCTGCTCACAAGTTTTGGCTTTATTTAGAGACAGAATTTTAGCTGCACAATTCGGTGCAGGGAATACACTTGACCTTTACTATTCTGCTTTCAGAATTCCAGACATTTTGTTTATTAGTATTGCATCTATTGTTTCCATCTCAGTTCTCATTCCATTTCTTATTGAACAATTTGAAAAGAGTGAGCAAGAAGCCAAAGAGTTTATTGATACAGTTTTCACTTTCTTTTTTTGTTTTATGGCAGTGGCTGGAATAGTTGCTTATATTACTGCCCCATATTTTATGGCTTTAATTTTTCCGGTTTTTGCCCAAGGAGGGTCTTTCACTGAGCTGGTCGGTCTAACTCGTGTGCTCCTACTCTCACCAATTTTTTTAGGTTTTTCAAATCTATTGGCAAGTATAACTCAGGTACAAAAGAGATTTTTTATTTACGCCATGTCTCCCGTTTTATACAATATAGGTATTATTATTGGTATAGTTATTTTCTATCCAATATGGGGTCTCTACGGTTTGGGTTTTGGGGTGGTTTTAGGAGCATTTTTACACTTTTCTATTCAAATTCCTTTCATCTATAGCCAGAAAATGTTACCAAAACTTCGTTTACCGATAAAATGGAGTTCTATCAAAACAATAATTTTAATATCAATACCTCGTACTATCACAGCGTCATCTACAGAACTCTCAAAACTTTTTCTCATTTCTATGGCGTCTTTTTTTGTTCCGGGTTCTATTTCTGTTTTTAATTTTTCTCTCAACTTGCAATCGGTTCCGTTCAGTATTATAGGTGTTAGTTACTCACTAGCTGCTTTCCCAATGCTAACAAGACTTTTTAGTAGTGGAGACAAAACTAAATTTTTGGAACAGATGATTATATCTGCAAGGCATATTGTTTTTTGGTCTGTGCCGATTGCCGTTCTTTTTATAGTTCTTCGAGCCCAGATAGTTCGAACAATTTTAGGTGCAGGGAATTTTAACTGGGACGATACTCGTCTTACTGCAGCAGCTCTCGCCTTGTTTGTTGTTTCTCTTTTGGCTCAAAATCTCGTTTCACTTTTTGTTCGTTCATACTACGCACAAAGCAAAACAAAGAAACCTTTGGTTATGAATGTATTATCAGCTATAGTCCTCGTACTCAGTAGTTACTATCTTGTCCAAATTTTCCAAAACGTTTCATTTTTTAGAAATTTTATTGAATCTATACTAAAAGTTTCTGATATTTCTGGTACAGTTGTTCTAATGCTTCCACTTGGATTTTCAATCGGGGTTATCTTTAATCTTCTGGTTCACTGGATTGATTTTAGTCGTTCTTTCAAAGATTTTTCAAAACCGGTTTTGAAAGTACTTTTTCAGGTTTCAAGTTCTTCAATAATTATGGGTTTTGTGACTTATAAGTGTCTTTCTTTTTTTGATAATATTTTTGATATTAATACTTTATACGGCATATTTCTACAAGGATTTTTGTCTGGAATTATTGGAATTACTAGTGCTGTCCTCGTTCTTCACCTCCTTAAAAGTAAAGAACTGCCCGAAATATGGAATACCCTGCATCAGAAAATCTGGGGAGCAAGAGTTGTGGTTCCCGATGCAGAGCTAAACTAGTGTTAATTAGCCTATTTCCTTAAGACCAAAACAAGGTTATTATTAGTGTATATTAACAATTTTACCAATATAATAATCTACTAATGCAACCATCAATAAAAAACGTAGGCTTATCGTTGTTAGTTTTTATATTTTCATTTTATCTAACTTCTCAAGTTGTTGTGGGGGTTCCCGGAGATTCCCAACTAGCTCAAGTTGCTAGTAGTCAACTTCCTTTACTTTATTCTAACAATTTAGTTTACGAGGGGGCGTTTAGGTTGCCAACGGGTGGACCTGGTTGTCCTGGGGGTGATACCTGTACCGCCAACTATGGAGGGGCCACACTTTCCTTTGATCCGTCTGGCGATTCTGGAAATGGAACATTGTGGATAGTCGGATTTAGCAATGACTGGCGAGTGGCTGAGCTTAAGCTAAGTGATGTATTAACACAAATAGATCCCTCTGACAGCACTTATTCTGCTATGCCTGTAGCAACAAAACTTCAGGGTTGGATTGATGCAACAGTCGGGCACGTGCCAGATGCACATGGGGGAAATCGGTCTACAAAAGTAGGAGGGTTACATGTTTATAATGGAAACCTACTAGTTAATGTTTACGGATATTTTGGCGAAAATGCTTCTAATAAATCAATATTTGTCACCTCCAAAAATCTTTCCAGTCCGACGTTGATTAGTGGTCCACATTTTATTTCTGGTAGTGGAACAGCTAATGGTGATTGTGCTGGCGGATGTCTTGCAAGTTGGACTTCTGGCAACATTATTCCAATTCCTTCAGTATATCAATCTGCACTTGGTGGGGATGCTTTAACAACGGGGTGTTGCTACTCTATTATTGGTCGTACAAGTAGCGGTCCTTCTGCAACTTCATTTAAATTATCCGATATTGGTGTAGCTACACCAGTTATCGGTAACAGACTAATGGGCTATCCAATGTGGGGCAATCATACTACGCTTGGTAACTGGGACGGATCTTTTCCGGGGACTGGACAATGGACGGGTGGTGGAGCGGGTACACCCGGAATGGCTTGGCCAAGCAACACAAAATCAATTTTATATTTTGGGTCAATAGGAACTCCAGCTAATTTCTGCTACGGGGTTCCAGTAGCAGGAGATGCGGATGGGAATCCTGTGACCAATCCAGTTGGCGAACTTACTGGAACAGGTACCGGCGCTTCTACCGATAGTACTGGTACTGTTATCACCCTACCTAATTTTAATGTTAACGGAATTCTTTTGGGTTATAAGAGTCAAGGATGGCTTTGGTTAAAGAGTCAAACTTCCCCAAATGTTAATTATTCCAACAGAAATTATCAAGGTGTTGCCCAAGTTATTTCAGTTGCCAACAGCGGCACGCCTACTGCTTCAGTAACAGTCAGAACCACGCAAGCTTTTCCAGCAAACTTGTCAGGGCAAGATTATCAAGTGGGCACTATGACTTGCTATGATCCCGCTCAGCACTCAAGCACGTTAGCTCCTAATGAACCAAATAGTCAACACGGTCCGACAGCCTACCCATATGTTTACCAAGTTTGGGCATATAACGCAGACGATTTTGTAAAAGTAAAAGCTGGACAAATGAATTATTGGGATGTAGTACCTTACACGACTTGGAATTTTAACTTGCCATTAATATATGCTCCCGGTGGACCACTTTCCAAAAAAATTAATATCGGAGGCACGACTTATGACTCTATTCGCAATAAAATTTATGTAACCCAAGGATCAATTGGTTCCAATGAGGAAGTTGTCGTCACTGTTTGGGGTGTAAATACTGGATCAACCTTTATACCCGCTCCAGTTATTTCTCTCACATCTTACCCAACCTCCATCACATATGGTTCTTCCTCAACTATCACCTGGTCTTCTAACAATGCAACAAGTTGTACAGCATCAGGTAGTTGGAATGGAACGAAGTCTACTTCCGGTTCCGAATCAGTTACACCAACTACAAACTCTACTTACACACTGACTTGTACAGGGGCAGGGGGAACAACTAGCCAGTCAGTAAGCATTTCAGTTTCTACTGTATCTTCTCCAATTCCAATCATAACTCTCTCTGCCTCACCAACTTCCATCACCTCCGGTTCCTCCTCAACTCTCACTTGGTCCTCAA
>CAYITW010000049.1:0-6586 GCA_964366395.1 uncultured Candidatus Saccharibacteria bacterium | reverse complement strand
TATCAATGTAATCTAATGACCAGACTGACTTACCTTAGGAGGGTGGATGATACCAATGGACCGGAATTGGCACGGGAATATGACGATTAAAAACGTGGAGCAAGTTGTGGAAAGACTACGACTACTCTTCGGCGGGAAAAAGTTCATTTTCGTTTCCGCAAACGAAATTTTTAATTACAAGCCACAGGTCGAACTTGACCAAGAACTTGTACCGAAGCAGGACGGCAGTGCGGTTTCTTTTTCTCGAGATGAAAAAGGGCAATTCGCCATTCTCTTCATTCAGCATTGTGATGGAGTTTTGACTCTTTCCACGCGCCTAACCGAGGATCAGGCAAACCAGGACGGCACAGATCCATATCTGGCATTCGAGCAGGACAAGGTTACCATTACTCACCGCCCTGGTGGTAGCAACAAGGTATACTGGGTCCTTGTGGTTCAGAAGTAGTTGTTGCAATCTGGCGCTGGAGAAATCCAGTGCCTTTTGTTCTAATAAATAATGTATAATTAAAATATAATTTTATAAATAATGCAAAAATAATATGTCTAACAGAGTAGTACATTTTGAGATACAGGTGGATGATATGGAGAGAGCGCAGAAGTTTTATAAGGAGATTTTTGGGTGGGAGTATGTGGATTGGTCAGCTGTAACCGGTTCGCCTTACGCAGGGGTTATGACAGCTCCGATGGATAGCAAAGAACCAGGGATAAACGGCGGGATGCTCAAAAGACCCGCAAAAACTCCAGCACAGGAGCAAGGCACAAATGCCTATGTTTGTACTGTTCAAGTAGACAACTTTGATGAAACTGCTAAAAAGATAGAAACAGCGGGTGGAATAGTTGCAATGCCAAAGTATGCTCTTGGGGGAATGGCTTGGCAGGGTTACTTTCTCGACACCGAAGGCAACACTTTCGGCCTCCACCAACTCGACAAAAACGCAAAGTAATTTATTTGTGATATAATAGTTGTATAAAATTAATAACAACCGCCGAGAGGCGAGCGGTCATTCGACCATTGCTCGGCTTTGCACGGTTACAGTGGTCGTATGACCATTAATAAAAAATAAAATATGGAAAATAATAATTATAAACAGAATTGTGAGGTGTGTGGGTCAGGAAACGGACGTTGTGGAAAGTGTGGAAATATGTGTGGTTTTGGAGGGAACCATATCCTAAGATGGGTACTAGGAATTCTTATCATCACTTGGATTTTTTCAATGGGAGTGAAGTTTGGTGAGATTAAATCAGAAATGGGTGGAAGTTTTTATGGTCAGAGATATAACAAAATGATGATGTACGGCAATCAAGGATGGGCAACTCCTACTTCTGGCACAGTTTTTTATGGCAGTGGTATCCCAGCTGGTCCAGCCGAATAAAAATAGGGTAAAATTTTCAAAAGTCCCCGCGAGGGGTGAGAAGTCATGTGATGACTTCGCAAGACCTTTTGAGAATTTTTACGAGAGAATGCGAAGTAAAAAATCCAATAGGTATACTGACCCTGTAAGGGTTTTTGTTACAATGAGAAGATGTTTAATAATAAATTTTTAATTTTCGGGTCTTTGGTTCTAATAGTGCTTGGAATTGGGTACTTTTTATTTCGAGGGGGTACTGAAATAAAAAACTACCCATCGTCTGGGAAAGACATCATCGCTTTTGGAGATAGTCTAGTTTCAGGGGTAGGAGCTACAGCTGAGGATAAAAATTTTGTCTCAGTTCTATCTCAAAAGATTGGTAAGCCGATAATAAATCTAGGTGTATCTGGTAACACTACGGCAGATGGTTTGGCGAGACTTAGCGAATTGGATAAATATAGACCTAAAATAGTTCTGCTTCTTTTAGGTGGTAATGATTATCTTAGAAAAATACCAGCCGAAACAACTTTTAACAATCTCGGGAAAATTATAGAGAATATTCAAAGCAGGGGAGCAGTAGTCGTTTTACTTGGAGTTAGAGGCGGACTTTTGACCGACAAATTTGAATCAGAATTTGAAAAACTATCTGAGAAATACAAAACGGGTTATGTCTCAAATGTTTTATCTGGACTTATAACCAACCCGCAGTATATGTCCGATGCTATACATCCAAATGATTTGGGGTATTCAGTAATTGCTACCCGAGTATATATAGAACTATCTAAATTTTTGAAATAGCTGGTTTTTAAAATTCTGCTATAATCGACTCATGGCATATATATTTGTAGGACTTGGAAATCCTGGAGAAGAATACGAAAATACTCGACACAATACGGGACGGATTTTACTGACTGCTTTTGGAAAGTCACTAAACGCCGAGTGGAAGGAAGACAAAAAACTCAACAGTCTTGTGGCTAAAGTGAAAGTCGGAAAAACTCCAGCTACTTTAGTGCTCCCAAATACTTTTATGAACAAATCTGGTTCGGCGGTTAAACCTTTTATCGGGAGTCAGAAAGCAGGAGAGAAGCTCATGGTTATTTACGATGATTTGGATTTGCCTTTCGGCACCTCAAAAATATCTTTCAACAAATCTTCGGGTGGACACAGAGGACTTGAGTCGATTATTAAAGCAATCAAAACAGAAAAATTTGCGCGAGTTCGAGTGGGCATTTCTCCAACTACAGGAACAGGCAAGATACGGAAACCACAAGGGGATGACGCTGTGACCAAAGTAATACTCGGAAAGTTTAAGCCAGATGAAATGTTGACACTGAAAAAACTATCCAAAAGAATCGAGGATGCTCTAACTACTTTTGTTTCGGAGGGTCTTGAAAAAGCAATGACGGGGTTTAACTAAGTTGACGATTTTTGCTGATTCAAGTAGTGTTCTGAATGGAAAAGGAGAAGCGTTTATGTCGAACTCAGTGGATAAGGATCTACCAGTTTCTGAGGCGTTTGTGGAGGAAATGATGGCCGGGTCGATAGGTACTAGCATTGATCTTCATTGGATGCAGTTCATGTTACGAGTGGCTGTTCCAGATGGTCATGAAAAAATGATTGCACACATACGACGTCGACTGGAATTCTGGCCTCATACTCTCCCGCCACATCACAGGGAGCTAGCTGAAGAACTTATTGTCAGCCTCGAGCGCAAAAAGTGCGAGGCCACTGAGCGTCAGCGACTGAGTATAGAGGCAATTCATCGTCTGACATAAGAGGACAAAAGAGCTCGACCAGGAAACTGGTCGGGCTTAATTCATACTTGAAATTGAAGTAATTGACCAATATTTATATTTTGGTACTATCTTATCTGGAGGCATCAATGGTTCAGATTAAGCCCTTTAGGCTGTTTCTCTACGTTGTTTCCCGTGCGGGCGAGCTCTTTTTGAGGGAGATTGACTGTCAGGATGAGGCAGAGGCTATCAAGCACTGGCTCGATTCTGGCAGGCTTAACTTCGGCCATCTTGATGACGTTTTCAGGAAAAAGACGGTTCGGTTTTTCCGTCCAAGCTTCACATCTAGATCTTGCTGAACAAAAAGACGACCATCGAGGTCGTCCTTTCTTTTTAAATTAGAGAAAATTACTCTGCTTTTTTGTCTGGGTCTACAAAAGAAAGTGTCATCTTTTGCTCCTTTGCATCAAAAACTCCGATTTTAAACTTATAACTTTTACCGAGTTCTAGCTTGTCATGAAGCTTTTCATCACTGCCAAACTCTGAGATGTGCACCAAGCCAGCAATACCTTCTTCGATACTTGCGAGTGCGCCGTGTTTGTTGAACTTGATAACCACGCCTTCCACCACATCATCTTTTTTATATTTCTTTTCAGCTTCTTTCCAAGGATTTTCTTTCAAAGCTTTGATAGAAAGAGAAATCTTGCCTTCTTTGATTTCAATAACTTTAACTTTCACCTTTTCGCCTATATGAAACATTAGTTTTGGATTTTCTACTAGTGCCCAGTCGATTTCAGAAATATGTACGAGTCCTTCCAAGCCTTCCTCAAGTTTTACGAAGACACCAAAGTCTACCATTCCAGTAACTTCGCCGTTTACCTCCTCACCAACTTCGTATTTACCTATAATATAGTCTTTGTTTTTTTGTTCAGGATTTTTCTCGGAGAAAATAAGTTTACCCTCCTTTGGAGAAACACCTATGATAGCAACAGAGATTTTCTGACCAACTAGTTTTTTGAGTTCTTCCAAAATTCTGTCTTTATCGCCATCTGAAACACGAGGATAGTGCTCAGTTTTAAGCTGGGAAGCAGGTAGGAATCCAGAGATACCTTGCCATGAGAGGATAAGACCTCCTTTGTTTGCTTCTTGGACAGGAAGTTCAAATATTTTCTTGTCTCGGATAGCATCTTCGGCTTCACTCCAAATCAGAGCTTGTCTCGCTTCTTTTAGAGAGATTTCAATATACCCGTCTTTATTGGAAAGAGAAACAACTTTACCAGCAACACTGTCACCAACATTTATTTTTTTAATAATATCACGAGCATTTATGTACTCACGACCAAAAATAATACCTGTACCAAACGGTGGTATGTCGATATAAACTCGAGATTTCTCGATACCGATAACTTTTCCTTCAATAACATCATCGATAGATGGGGGAGTTGCTCCTGTTGCGAGCATCTTGTCCATCACACCTTCCTTCTTTACTTCCGTTCCTTCGACTACTGTCTCAGGATCTCCGACCTCTCGGTCTGCGACGTCTTTTTTTGACATTAGTTTTTTGTAATAAGTTGTTCAACCCAAACTACTGTATCCGGACGGGGTGAGGTTAAGACTTATTACGGTTAATAATGTACAAGGGAAAGTATACATAAATAGGCTTATTTTGCAACACCAATTTAGTGCTTGACATGCACCATAATAAGATGTATAATGGTACTAGGAGAATACAACCATGTCACTTCTGAGGGCATTAGTGAAAGCCTGGTTACCCGTAATTTTTGGGTTCGTTGCGTTGGTGTTGGTCAGGTCTGCAGGCGATCCTGAGACTCCACAATTCTCTGCGAGTCTCAACTTCGCAGCGATGTTAGTCGCTATCATCGGGCTGTACCTGGTTTTCAAACAGCTCAAACGAGCAAGAAATCAACAGAAAAGCTAAGTCATGGCTCGACGGAAAGGCAAAGCCTAACCGCCGAGCCTTTTCTTTTATACAAAATTTTGCAAATTAAAACCGCACTTAGTGAAAGTGTGCGGTTTGAGGGTAGCTTTGGGGCAGAAACCCTAGTGTTCCAAGCCCAAGACAAGACGGAGATACCAAGACCAAGGAAAACCAGAAGTGTGACTATCAGGATGATTGCGAGCGTACGTGTTTTCACGGGACTCCTCCGACTCTAAGTTTACAAAAAAGGGAGTTTTTATCTACTTGACAATATAAAAAATAAGTGCATAATAAAACAAGAGGAGCAAAAATGGCAAACAAAGGAAGCATGCGTCTCACACCGCTCGAGCTCTTGATTATTGGTTTGATTCTCGCAATCCTTGGGGCGATCCAGTTCGGTCCCAAGATTTTCTCATAGTGCTCTGAAAGCGAGGTCTCACGAAGGTGCTCTGCGTTAATCCGCCGAGCCCTTTTCTTTTAGACAAAAATGAGTAGTATTCAGAATGGGAGGCAACTATGTCGCAGAGAGATCCACGGGAGTTGGACAACTGTACGGATTGTGGCAGGAGAAGGTCGGATCACAAAGATGTCGGCCATCCGTTCATCGAGTCCTTGAGCGACCATCTTCGTTGTGGTGGTTGCGGGTTCGAAATGGCTCAAAGCGGTCCTGACTACAAGAAGTGCAGGGTTTGTGGCTGGGAGAGGTCAGATCCATTTCTGAGGCTGTAGTTGATCGGGGTTCGGAAGGGAAAGGTGCTCGGCGCCAATCCCGTCGAGCCCTTTTCTTTTGTAAAAAATTAGAAATTGTCGCCTCATCGGCGACCAGCCGAAGAGGCTGGAAATTTGAGAGTTATCTGTTATACTATTTTTACTATGATTATTACTTACCACGGCGTAGATTTTTTTAAGGTTTCCTTTGGCGATACAACTATTGCTGTAAACCCACTTTCAAAAGATTCAAAATTTAAAAGTACCAAGTTTGGTAGTGACATCACTCTTGTTTCAGTAAAAAACAGTCCGGAACACAACGGGGTTGATGTAACTTCTCGCGGAGACAAAGCCTCTTTTGTAATTGATGGTCCTGGAGAATACGAAGTCTCTGGGGTTTTTATAAAAGGTTTTATTTCAAAATCTAAATACGGAGGTGAAGATAAAATTAACACTATTTATACAGTCGCACTTGAAGGGATGAATCTCGGTTTCCTTGGGGCACTTTCGGAAAAAGATTTATCTGCTGAAGCAAAGGAGGCGTTAGACGGAATAGACATACTTTTTGTGCCAATAGGTGGGGGCGGTGTTTTGGATGCTTCTCCCGCCCATAAACTAGCTGTACAGTTTGAGCCAAAACTCATAATTCCAAGTCATTTTGGTGAGATAGGAGATAAGAATGCTTTAAAGACTTTTCTAAAAGAAGCGGGAGAGGAGGGAGTTAAACCAGTAGATAAACTGACTATAAAAAGGAAGGATGTTGAGACGATGGAGGGGGATGTGATAGTACTTGAAGCAATATAATTTTAAATTTTAATTTATAAATTTTAAATCAAATTCAAATTTTAAAATTGAGA
>CAYITW010000048.1:0-6698 GCA_964366395.1 uncultured Candidatus Saccharibacteria bacterium | reverse complement strand
TGTTATTATCTCACTACCCCCCCCCTCTTAACTCACCCCATCCACTACTCACCTCCGATCCAAGCCCAGCCAAGCCAAGCCAAGACCACACAAGCCAATCCAATCCTATCCAAGCCAAGCCAAGCCAAGCCCCTAAACGAGCAAACAATTAAAGAGCCGGCAGCAAACAACGTAACAAACTTTTTACTACCCCCCCTACTAGGATGGTAACGACTATAACACCGGCTCCCCCCTCTATACTATAGGATTGTCTTTAGGGGGATGTTATTGTGAGATTCGCTCCAGTTGTTCCCTGAAATTCTCGTAATCAACGTTGCCTTTTATAGTCGGAAGTTCTTGACGAAATTTTAGCTGGAATGGTATAAGTTTTTTGTTCATTTAGACACGTTACCTTTCTTGTTGTTTTTGCTCTACAAGAATTATAACGTGTCTTTTTTTGCTTTTACATGGTTTCCCTGTTATTCTTTTCTGTCACGTCCGCTCCCCAACCCCTATGAACGTTAAAACTTCTACTTTGGGACAGGCTCTAGCTAAATTTATTGTAAGTCAAAATATAAAGTTTCAATAAGAGATATTCCAATATGTATAATTTATTCGTATTTCTTATACAAATTAAATCCTCTATACATAGAAAATTAGTAGATCTATCAAATAACCATCAAATAAGAAATCCTTGCCGCTCTAAGGTTTTGCAAAAAGATTTAGGTTTCTATCAAATGACCGTCAAATAAGAGTACAAATAAAATTGATAAATTATATTCTGCGTTTATTCTGCAAATAGCTAATTTTATTCTGCATTTATTCTGCAAGTTCCCACTTTGGAGATTTGCGCGAGGCTGTATTTCGAATATGCCCAGATCGTCTTAAATTTGTTAGCAGATTGCCAATTTTATTTGCTTTTTGGGGGTCATCTAAGGCATCGCTTCGATTTTAATCGTTGTCACATCTTTGTTTAAAATCTCCTCCACAATTTTGTTGTTAGCTATTATGTCTGAGAATATCTCTTTAATTACAGGTACGCTAACTGCATTCCCAATTTGTTTGTACGCATATGTATCCTTCGGATGGAGCAAATAGCTGTCAGGATATCCCTGTAACCGAGCACATTCTCTTGGGGTTAATCGTCTAACTCTTCCGTTATGATATACTCCCAATTTATGAGTATCTGATGCAGTTAGGGTTATAGATATACTATTTGGGTCTAGAAACTTAAAAACCTCAAATGACAGATTTCCACAAACTGGATTATATTTCCCTTCTTTTTCACTTATATATCCCTTTTTCAATAATCCCACTATTATTTTATCTAAATTGTTCTTTTGATAGAACGTAGCAATTTGATCAATTGTTAGTGCTTTCCCGTCTTGATGTGTACCAAAAGTATGTTTTCTTCGATTTGAAACTAATAAATTCATGAAATCTACTTCGTCATCATTACACTTGCCTTTTAACCCCAATTCCCAAGAATGTATAGAGTTGCCATTCCTTGTATCAATGAATCTTATCCCATTCAGCTTTGTCAAATCGCCGTTTGTTAATTCAGTTAACTTATCTCTAAATTTATTAGAACAGTCATATTTGATGTTAGGGCTATCCTCTAAGATATCTCGGACATATCGGAATTGGTAATTATTACCAAAGAGAGTTAATTTTTGTGAATATGATTTAAAATCATGTGAATCTGTTGCTCCCAAATCACTATTCAACGATAGCAATGGTTTCTTTCCTAGAAAAGCCACAATGTAAATACGAACTCTATTTTGAGGGACTCCAAAGTTGCTTGAATTTAACAGTCGATATTCAGTATGATAGCCGATATCATGAAGTCTACTTAGTATCGTTTGAAATGTTCTGCCATTATCATGACTCGTAAGTCCTCTAACGTTTTCCAAAAAACACATTCTCGGCTTATATTTTTGAAGTATCTTTTCTACCTCAAAGAATAATGTACCGCGAGTGTCACCAAAACCACGTTGTTTCCCCGCATATGAAAAAGACTGACAGGGGAATCCTGCTAACAGGAGGTCAAATGGTTCTAAATCTCCGATACTAGCTACATCACATTTTGGATTTTCGTTAAAATTTTGTTGATATGTTTCACAAGCATTATCATCAATTTCGGCACTTTTAATACACTGTGATGGAATATTGTACTCCTGCAATACTTGTTGTAATCCAAGCCTAATTCCGCCCGTTCCAGAAAATAAATCGACATACTTTAGCAAATTTAGCTCCAATTATTCATAAGTTGTTCTGTATATACAAAACAAGTTCATCCACTTTTTGCTTTCCTTTTTGGGCAGTAAAAGTATAAGCCCAGCAATCCTCGACTATTTCTTGACCCTTGCCCCGTTTTATTACTTAGCAACAATTAAAACTTCTTTGGAGGATGATGTGCTAAGTACATATTGATAGTCCCTTTTATATACGGCTACTGTTTTATTTAATCCGCTAAGCATTTGAACTAGCTCCTCTGTAGTTGGAATCCCGTTATCCCTATAGGATACAACCAGTATTGCCTCTTTATACTTATCAAAGAGATTATAAAAAGAGTTTTTTATTTTCCTTTTATCTGCCCACTCATTTTTATTTGTTTTAATCTTTTTATGTTTTGAAGACGTATCTAATAAGGAATTCCATTCCTCATAATTTACAACCCCTTCCAAGAAATGATAAAAATCTAAATAATCGACGCCTGTGCCTTTTTGGGAAATATAGGGAGTATCAATATATACCAAGTCGTATTGGGGATTATCAATTTCGAATACATCGGTATGGGTTGATACATTAATTCTGCCATTATCAATAGCTATATTATTTGCCTCTGCAACAAATTTTCTAAAGTGAATATCAAAAGCTGTATCCCACGTTTTTTTGTTCCCGAAGGATCGTGGCACTTGAGCAGTGCGCACGTATAAGTTTTTTCTATGGAATAAGCTAAAGGGTCTTTTAATCATACAAGCTTGGAATAAAGCAAAGTAGGCAAGGGCCTGCTTATATTTATTCGCTATGTGGCGAATGTTGAAAGTGATGGTGTCAAGCCAGACATTTTCTTCATCAGTAAAATATATATCCTGAAACGTTTTGGAAATAAAATCTGGATAGTTTACGTCTTTATGTTTGGTTAAGACATATTGAATATCGTCTTCTGTGAGTATTTCTTTGTTGTTTTCAATTAAAGCAACCCCAATATAGTAATTAAATTGCAATAAATCATTATAGTGAACTTCTTTACCCATTTTTTTGAATAAGAAAGAAACGGCCCCAGTTCCCCCAAAAGCATCTAGAACAGTATCAAAATCTAATTTACTAACGACGTCCTCTATCCAAGGTATTAGCTTGGCTTTACTGCCTTGGTATCGTGTTGTAGGGAACTTTACTAAATTCAAGTCGGTTATGACCATCTACCTAATCCTCCTGAGTTTCTTTTGGGGGGTAGTAAAGTTAGTGGCTCGGCGGGTTTGATTTTTCATGAGGATCCTCCAGTTCTTCGACTCTCTTTTCTAGTTTTTCTGTATAATCCACTAATCCGGTTATCCCCCCAACAAGCTCTTTAAATTTACTGGCTAAACTCGCATGGAGTTCTTTTTGGTAATCGGTTAGTTCCTTTAACTTCTTTTTATTTGCTTCATTGACCTGAGCGGTCGCGGTATAATGCTGGAGGGCTGTTTTTATTTTTTCATCCACCACAGGATCTCCCGTTCCCTTAATGTATTTGCTAATTACTTGGAAACGGCTCGTTATTTTCTGGTCCCCCGTAACAAGGTTAAAAAGTACCAAGTCATTATTAGGCCTAACTTCCACGATACGGCAAAGCTCTTTGTAATATTGCGCGCTATTATTTTCATCCACGATATAAACTTCATCCCCTACATTAAACATAGTTACTTACCTGCCTTTCTTTATAGGTGTACTTGTGTATGTTTTAGCCATGTCCTACTAGAAGCTGAATAAGCCAAATACTTGCACCAACACGAAATTAATAACCGAGAAGAAAATATAAGCCATAACAATTCTTGTCTCTATTACGAAAAATGACCCTGGAAATTGCCTAGCTATTTGAGTGAATGGTTTCAAGAGTGGTTCTGTTAAGGACTTTAACATTTTAGTATAAGTCCCCCGAGGTTTAACCGTACCCCATTGAAGTAGAAACACATTGAGAATATTTAACGCCAATATTGTATACACCATAGCGAATACCAATTTAACCACAAACAGAATTATATGAATCATTTACGCACCCCCTTTCTTTATTCGCTGTCTTCTTGGGTAATTGAGGAAATTGCAGCGTCTATGGTGCCAAATAGTTCTTCAATTATTGTTTTTTCCCCTACCACTAAGGCGGTTACTTTGGTGAGTTCCTCAAGTTTGTCGTGTACTAGGTCATAGTATTGTTCAAGGGTTGTTCGTGACGTATCAAGGGAGGTTAGGTCTTTGGCCTCTGTTCTCTCTTGGATCCACGTTCGGAACTCTTCTTGTGTCGTAAATGTACGAGTTTTGCCTTTTTTCTTATTCATTAAAATTGCCCCTTATTTGGTTATATTCTGGTTATGCCCGATATTTTATAAACTAAACATTGATTTTTTCTGTTGCGTCTATCAAATCAACCCTAGCGGACCATCGTCAGGTAAGGGTTCGGTATACTCTAGTTGTTATCATACCCAAAGTCATCTGATACGCCCTAATTTCGTCCTCCAGTGGCTTTTTAGCGACTTAGATAGCCCGTTCTATGCAAACAGCTTCGGAAGAGGCTGGATGAGCCAAAGGTGATAGTGTTCGTGACCTTCTCACCACTTCTTTATGTTGATCAAGGTTATAATGGGTTTCATTTAATGGGTTCCCTATACGGCATGTTTTTCAATTTTTCTCTGGTTCCCTCGAGCAACTGACGAAGCTCAGACGGAATTTTCCACAGCAGCACCCCGTCAATAGTTCCAATATACTGCCCGAGCAGAACAGCGTATTTAGCATCCTGCACGCCATAGCCTTGTTCAACTCGTCCACGACCTGTTGGAGGTAGTATATCTGGCTCAGGTCTCGCACGAGTAGAAGACTTCGTTAAATCTTCATACGAGTAGGTGTTCCCCGTTCCTGATGCCGTATATGTTTTACATTTACAGCAGTGCCTCATGATTGTGCTCTCACAATCTTTGGTGCAACCGCGATCTTCGATTTTTTAGCAATTTCCTTCTCGATCTGAATATCACCATCAAGCGTTAGCATCGCGAGGTACTGAGGCTGGAAACTGTTGTATATAGCAGCAACATCTCTGTTTGACAAACTCAAGAGATGATTAGCCAGTTCCTTAATCAATACGCTTTTATTTATGGTAACGATCATTGTCTTTACTTTAATTTTTTCTGTCATTTCTTTGCCTCCTAAATTAATTTTATATGATTCTTATACCCGTATTTTCAGAAGTTAAACATCGATTTTTTCTGTTGAGTCTAAGCATGGTCATCGTTCCCCAGCTCTCACCCCCATGCTTGTATATATAATATGCCGAATTTTTAGTTTTAAATGAAATAGAGTCTATAAAATAATATACCAAAATCTATCCATGTTTAAAATCACAAAGTAAGGGCATAGTAATAATATAAACATTGAGGAGGATTAAAATGAAAAGAGACCAACTACTAAGAACCTTAAAGGAAAAGTACCCGAAGGCTTGGTTCAAGCCCTCCGAAGAGTTCGATGGAATCCCCGAAGGAATTTGGACAGGGGAGGGTAGCCATGAGATATATCGAATTGAGGCGGATGAGTATTTTCCAATTGGATTAGAATGTGAAGTACCTCTGTTTGACTATTATACTGAACCAGTTGTCTGGGATACTTATGAATTTGGTATTTACAAGCCACTTGCTAAGTTTTTAGCAAAGCATGGCTGGTTTGCCGAATTTGAAGACCCAGGAACAGTAATGATCTGGAAGGAAGGGGATATGTCAGAAACTACGACAAGTAAGAAGAGAATTAAAAAGGTTTGCCTGTTAAGAAAAATTAAATCAAGACCGTGCCCAAAGAAAATGGACGAAAGGAAGGAAATGTCATGACAAAAATATTAGGATTTAAGGGATTTAGTGAGGATATGAAGTGCAAAGGAAAACAATACGCCTTTGAAAAAACGTTCAAACATGCAGGGGAAGTTGATACCTGCCATTCCGGGTTACATTTCTGCGAAAACCCAGTTGATGTTTTTACCTATTATCCACCAGCATTTAATAAATTTGCGGAAGTTGTGGGAAGCGGAACCACCAAGAAACACGATGATGATTCAAAAGTGGCTTGCTCGGTTCTGAAAGTCAAAACAGAAATCAGCACCGCTGGAATTGTAGAGGCAACAATCAAATTTGTTTTAAGCAAAACGACCGCCACGAAAGAACAACACAGCGAAGGGGACAGTTCTGCCTCATCTGCCACAGGCATCCGGTCTGCCTCGTCTGCCACAGGCACCAGTTCTGCCTCATCCACCACAGGCATCAGTTCTGCCTCATCCACCACAGGCATCAGTTCTGCCTCATCTGCCACAGGGTACAGTTCTGCCTCATCCACCACAGGCATCAGTTCTGCCTCATCTGCCACAGGGTACAGTTCTGCCTCATCCACCACAGGGGACAGTTCTGCTGCATCTGCCACAGGGGACAGTTCTGCCTCGTCTGCCACAGGCACCAGTTCTGCCTCATCCACCACAGGCATCAGTT
>CAYITW010000047.1:0-6774 GCA_964366395.1 uncultured Candidatus Saccharibacteria bacterium | reverse complement strand
GCTTCAACATGTAGAAAACCCAACCAAAGCTATTAATGAAATCCATCGAGTTTTGAAGTCTGGTGGGCAAGCGTTTATTTATGTTCCGTTTCTTTACTATTATCATGCAGAGAAAGGTTACTACAAAGATTATTGGAGATTCACACGAGACGGCTTGGAATATTTATCGAAAGACTTTTCAAAATTTGAAATCCAAAGCATTCGTGGAGCCGTAGAGACTTGGATTAAAATTAGTCCACTTGGAAGATTTAAGTTTATAAATTGGTGCGCGTACCTATTAGACATCGCTTTCAACAAACTCTCGAGTAATCAAGTCAGTGGATATAATCTTTTCTTAACCAAATGATAAAAAAGATTTTGTATATCACGGATGTGCGTCTACCCACAGAGAAGGCTCATGGGATTCAAATTATGAAATCTTGCGAAGCCTTTTCTAGAGCGGGGATAGAAGTAGAGCTTGTTATCCCAAACAGAAGTAATCCGATTAAACAAGATTCGTTCGAGTATTATGAAGTTGAAAAGACATTTAAAATCATTAGAGTAAAAAGTTTAAACTTCCTAAAGTTTGAGAAGATTCTCGGCCCTTTCGCCTTTAGAATTCAAGCACTCAGCTTCATTAAAAATCTACCCAAAATAGCCCCCAACCCAGAAACCCTCATTTATACCCGTAGTGTAGGGATAGCCCGTTCTATGGCCCTAAAAGGCCTAAAAGTGGCCTATGAGGCCCATATATGGCCGGAGAACTATACATGGCTACACAAAGCTATGCTCCGCTTTGTGACCTATATAATCTGCAACTCCAAGGGGACTGAAAATGAGTATAAAAAGGCCGGTTATAAAAACACCCTTTCTGTTCCAAACGGTGTGGATTTAAAGAAGTTTTCTGGTGTACAAAAGTCCGTAGAACTTTTGAAAAAACTTAATCTTCCAGCTGATAAGAAAATCATTATGTACACCGGACATTTATATGAATGGAAAGGAGTGGATACGATTTTAGAAACAGCCATGCTGTGTTTGAATTATCCTCAAATTGTTTTTGTTCTAGTCGGTGGGACAGACAAAGATATCAATATTTATAAAAATAAGATTGAAGCTAGTGGCTTGAATAATATTATTTTATCTGGACACAGAGAGCAGAGAGACATTCCGATGTATCTTGCCTGTGCAGATGTTTTACTTTTGCCTAATGTTCCCGTGTCTATTGAATCAGAAAAATACACCTCGCCGATTAAGATGTTTGAATACATGGCGAGTGGGAAACCGATTGTGGCTTCGGACTTGCCTTCTATCCGAGAAATTTTAAATTCTGATAATGCGATTTTAGTTAAACCAGCTGACCCAAAGGAACTTGTGGTGGGGATTAAAAAAGCTTTAGAGAATGAAGAACATACAAAAAACATGGTGGGTAAAGCTTTGTGGGATGTTCAAAATTTTACTTGGGAAAAGCGTGCGCAAAAAATTCTCGAAAGAATCTCCAAATAATTATCAATACGCACTTTAGTTTGAGGTAGAGAGTGGGTGCATTGAGTAGAGCAAGCATGATGTTCATCCCAACATTTGAAGACGAGCGTCTTCCAAATTGTCTATACCAAAATGACCATGATTTATCCCCAGCGTCTTCTTTGTTGTACACAACCGCTTCAGAGCTCAAAACTAAATTGAAACCAGCTCGCTTGGCTTTCATAGAGAAATTGATGTCTGCTCCATGATGGGGTAGAAGTGGAGTGAATAGACCGATTTTCTGAAAGACTTCCACAGGGATGAGGATGCCTCTGGTGGGCAGGAGATCGATTTTGCCTGAGGAGTTAGAGAAAGTGAACCTATCCCAATCAACAGAAGTACTTTTTTTGATCGTTTCTCCGCTTGGAGATTTGAGGGTTGAGCCAACTAAAGCTCGACCGCTTTCCTCACTAGCTTTGAGCATTTTTTTTAGATAATCCTCTTTAACCGCGGTGTCTTGATTAATAATAAGAACAAAGCCATTGAGCCCCGCTCTAGGCAAGATGGTTTTTAAACCTACATTGAGAGATTCAGCCCACCACAGACCTCCTTTGGTTTTTATAATCTCAACATTCGGGAATCTGGATTGTATAGCCTCGCTCGAACCATTAGTTGAACCATCATCGACCAAAGTTATCGAATAATCAGAATATGTTTGTTTGGAAAATGATTCTAGGCACTCTAGAGTGAGTTGTTTCCTATTAAAAAATGGAATGAGGACATGAATCATCGGAGTTTGAGTAGGCGCATAAAGGTATTTCTTTCTGCATCGTGCCTTTCGAATACAATGTTGGCGTTCTTGTAGAAATAATCAGTTATAGGGTATTTATTCTTGCCTCGAGCTTCTGTGTCGTCTAGGAGATAATTAATATCCTGATTCTTCAAACAGGTTTTTATAGTTTCTTCTTTGTTCTTCAAATCCCCGAGTACCCCGCATTCTTCTCTAAGATAAATATTACCATTTCTTAGGTCGAATGCATTATAGGCGTTTCTATATTCAATTACCTTTGTATCCTTCAAATTTTCGTTTATATATTCACTCGCCTCAAATATAAGTCGGCTAACTCTTGTTCGATGCATGCTACAAATTAATTTGTCTGTTTTACCAACTAGGCATAGGACATCGGACTTAAGAGAAAATAGTGCCCCTCCAAATAAAACCACAGAAATAATGATCACGGATGGTTTATAAAAGCGCTGAAGCTTCTTTTGATAATCTACAATTTTATCTAATTCCAAAACAAACAAAATACAAATAAAAATGATTGCGGGTATAGCGAAGCGAAGTTGATGAGTCATGTAGAACATGAGGAACAAATAAACTTCAGCTAGACCCAATAGAATAAACTCCAATTTACCCAAAGTTTTCTTGGAAAGAAGGTAAATAGTCATGAGATAAGCACCACCGAAATAAACTGCTGTTAGGAAAGCAAAGGGGAGTTTAAAGGTCATGCCCTGACCAAACAGAGAGAAAGGCAAGAGAGGGAAGTTCCAAATATGAAGGGGTAATACAAAAGCATAAACGGAGTCCGAAAATTCAGTGTAAGTTTTTGACAACATTGGAAACACTGGGTTCCCTATATAAATTAAGTTTTTGATATACCAAAATCCGGCTATGAGGATTGGAGGAACAGCGAACCAACTAAGAGCTTTGATTGAATGTCTAACAGATTTCCTTTGCTCCCAGAAATAATAAATTAAAAGCAATCCATTCAAGACCCCATAGAACAAGCCGATATATTTTGTACTCGCAGCGAAGGCGACGAAAATTGCAGAAGCGAGGATGATTTTTTTCGGAGGTAAATCATCAACAATCATCTGAACAAGGAGTAGGGTGCTCAATATTCCAAAAACAAAGGTGAATATCTCTACCATACCTCCCTCCAGAGAGTAACTGATTAGGGGCATGCAGGAGAGCAGAACAACAGAGAGAAGAAGTGTAGAAAGTTTGTTCTTTAATTTTTTAGAGACAAATTCAACAATTGGATATATAAGAAGAAACAAACCCGAAATTTGTAAAACCTTAAAACTGATTAAATTTTTAAAGAGTAAAATAGGAATGCTGTATATGAGCTCTGCAAGAACAGGAATGTACCCATAAGAAAGGTTTGGCTCGAGAGTAAAGGGGCCTTTCAAGGGGATAGACATTACTCCATCGTCGATAATCTTGAGAACAATAGGCAAGTGAAAGGCGATGCCGTCGCTTGAGATGAACGAGGGCACAGTAGACAGTAAACAGTAGACAGAAATAAATAATAGAATAATAACCCGGAGTATCGTGTACTCTGAAATCCAAGATTTCGTTTTTAGAAGTAGATTTCTGTAAAAATCTTTAGAGATGAGTAGTTTTATATGAGCGAAGATGGTTCTTCTGGAAACAATAATAAGCACACCAAAGAGTAGCCAGAAATTAATTGCCTTATATTGTCCAAAAAGGGAAAAAATTAGAGCGACCAAACCAAGCCAGCCGAAACCTAGGGCGGTTGCATAAAAGGCTTCGGCTTTCCTAGGAAATTCCAGTTGGAGCCATTCGATGGATTTCTTGCCAAAAAGGAAAGAGAAATAAATGATTAAAAAAGCCTGGAGGATATAAAAGGTGGTCATTCTACGATTGGTTCTTTAAAAATGTAATACTTGAAAACAAAAAAAGTGAGGAAAGCGATGAGGCCAGAGCTGATAATCTGGGCCAAAATGTACCACAGATCCAGACCTTCTACGAACACGAAGACTAAGAAGGTATTGAGAAACAAATTGAATATACAGAGCAAAATATAGGCGGGGAGTTGCCACGACATTTTTGACCGATCCCCATCTTTGAAAGTCCAAAACTTCTGAAGTCCAAAACTGATGAAGGTGCTGATGGTCATCGCGAGGACAGTTGAGGTGATGTACCAGATATGTAAAAGATCAGTAAAAAAATAAAGAAGAGCGAGGTTACTTAGTGTGGCCGTACCACCGCTGAAAAGAAATCTAATAAACCTTGGTGAGATGTTTGAATACAAAGTTTTCATTTAATTTTTGTATATATTATCAGACAATCACCGAGTCTCAAAAAATCTAAAATTCTATTGAATATAGTAATAAAGAGGACAATAATTTTTAGAACTAAGCGTTTGATAGGGAAAATTTCCTTATCTTTTTCTACCTCTTGCTCCCTACTTCCAACTCCCATTTTTTTAATCATCCAATAAGGATTCTTCTCGCCGAGCTTTGTTTGATGCCGGACGGCTTCGAGTTGGTGCAATGTCCAAGCGGTTGGGGAAACGGTTTTTATTTTTGTAATTTCTAGACTATGTTTATCTAAAAATACTCGCATTGATTTTGGAGTAAAGACCTGTTGGTGAAATGGGATGTGCCAATTGAGCCAAGTTCGCCCAAAGATTCTGCGGTACAAGCCCCCAGCATTGGGCGTGCTCAAAATCAAAGTTCCTTCGGGTTTCAAAAACTTCTTAGTACTTTCAATAAAAGTATCTAAATCAACAATATGTTCTACAAGCTGGTTTGCGGTGATTAAATCAAAATTTTGATGAGGAAATGGAGCGTCTTCAATAATACCTATATGAATATTCAAACCGAGTTTTTCTGCGATGGAACGGATATTTTCATCGGTTTCTACACCTACCGACTCAAAGCCCAAGGCTTTGAGTTGAAGCAGTGATCGACCATCTCCACAGCCTATATCGAGCGCCTTGCCTGAGCCAGAAGGAATCATGTTTTGAATACGATGGTTTCCCCGAAGATAGTTTCCAAATCGTGAGGCAAGACCTAGCGATGGTTCAAAGCCAGTTCGAATTTTCTCTGCATCTATGTCTGCATATGGGTAGTAGTTTGTATAAAGAGGGCCAATTTCGCTTTGTTTGAGAGGGGGTTCGGTTTGGAAGAGTCCACAACTTGTGCAACATCTGATGTTGAACAAGTCTGGATAACCATAGCGCACATCATATACACCATTTAGATACTTTTTTGTTTTTGAACCACAAACTTTGCAGAGAATCATCTTTTGTTCTTATAATAATCCACCATTCTTTCTACACCTTCTTTTATATTTATTTTTGGACTCCAACCTAATTCTCTTTGAGCTTTGGAAATATCAAAGTAGAAACTCCCAGATTC
The DNA here is from genome assembly GCA_964366395.1 of uncultured Candidatus Saccharibacteria bacterium. Classification (GTDB taxonomy): domain Bacteria; phylum Patescibacteriota; class Minisyncoccia; order Phycocordibacterales; family DATDWN01; genus C7867-006. Next base: position 1,161 of record CAYITW010000047.1, on the reverse strand, counting down.
AAACGGCGCTCGGTCCGCAGGATAAGGCACTTCTTCAAATTTTCCCGAACCGCATTTCTCTACAATCATCTTTGAAATATCTAATAGTTTTATTCCCTTGCCTGAACCAAAGTTGTACACCTCGTGGGTGATAGGGGACTTTATATTTAGAACAATGGCCTCAACCACATCATCTACATAAATTTGATCTTTCAAATCCAGACCGAAGTTGTTAGCCGTGAAGCTCTCACCTCGGAGAGCAATCTTAATAAACTTTTCTACTATACTTCGAGTCTCTCGACCGTCCAGACTTGGTCCATAGACCGGAGGCAGACGGAGAATTATAGAATCAAGGTTGTAAGCGCGTTTGTACACAGCGCAATAGTTTTCAGCTGCAGATTTGTTCACTCCATAGAGGGAGAGAGGTCTCTGAGGATAGTCTTCTTTAATGGGCAAATCATTTTCCTCAACCTTTCCAAACTGGAGACTACTGCCGATGTAAATATATTTTGAAGTAGGATTTGTGTTTTTCCTTGCTTCTAAAATGTTTATTTGCCCGCAAAGGTTCACTTCGAGGTCTTTGGTCGCATCAAAGTTCCCGATGGTTTGAACTACTGTGGCCAGGTTAATAATGACATCCTTGTCTTTGATATTTTCTACAACTTCATCGTACTTAGTCACATCTCCACCGACGGACACTTCAAAACCCTCATTTCTTAACCTTTTCTGCAGATGAAGCCCGATGAACCCATTGCCTCCGAAAATGTGTGTTTTTTTATTCATTTTGCTTTTTTTAGACTCTTTTGGAGTATTCTAACCCACTTTCTAATCTTATTGCTCACTTTCCAAAAGAATGAACGCTTGCGCATGAAGATTGTTTGGAAGATGTGTAGGTCGGCTTCTCGATCTACTTGCTGAACAATTGGATGTTGGATAGGGAATTCAAGTTCTTCAGTTTTTAGGTTAGAGATTTTAGGGTCTGCATTTTTAGTATGTGTGGCTCGATTATCGAATCCTATGTTTGATATAAGGTTTTTGTTCGGCACCACAGAAAGCCCTCCATTGTTCCACATAGCAAAGAGCCATCTATAGTCCCAAGTATCCGTCTTGCCACCAGACATTTTATTAAATATATCCAACCAATATTGTTGAGTTTTCTCGTCTCTGAAGTATTGAGCGATT
>CAYITW010000046.1:0-6884 GCA_964366395.1 uncultured Candidatus Saccharibacteria bacterium | reverse complement strand
TCTCCTTTCACTTTGCTAATTTTGGTCACAAGAGAATCCTCGCGAAATCGAGAATAATTTTTATCGAACTCTTCTATGCGATTCATTATCTTCGCTTTTATATCATTTTGCAAAAGAGCTTCCTCATTTCTAGAAAGCTCATCTGTAATGTCTATTTGCCAGTGTGTACCAATCGCATCGAACTCGAAATGTGTCACGGAAATTTTTTATGCTTTTGCTTGTGTCTGGATTTTGGCTACTGCATCATTCCAACCTTTAGGAGTAAGAGAAGAACCAGAGACTTTTGTTAGAACAACCTCGTCTAACTTTTTACCAACAACTAGTAGTTTGTAGCCAGAAAGAAATTTACCTTGATTTAGCTTTGATTCAGGTCGAGTAGCTAAAGAAATCACGGTTGCATCAGTGATGATGTCGTCCTTTATTGTAAGCGTTACATCAATCTGTTCCGCCCCGCCTGGAGAAACATAATTACCCAAAGACTTATAAACTCCATCCTTGTACAACATTGATGTTGGAGTTTCTTGTGGTATTTCTGGTGCAGGTGTTGTCGTCTCTATCGGAGTCGTGTCACGTTTCATATACTTAAACGCTCCATACGCAAGTGCGAGGATGATGAGAGTAATGATTACCCAAACTGATATATTGCTTTTTTTCTCTGGTTCCATTTTGTAAAATTTATTATTTATTAATTATTTAAGAAAACTATTATAGCACAAGTTAATTTTGAGGACACTTGCCTCCAGTTGGAATCTTTATAAGGTTGCTCACTTCTATACCGTAGTCGTAGTCCGCACCAAAGCCATCTGTAGGCTTATCTACTATTCTACCCGAAAGCACTACATACAATGGTTCGTATGGATTTGTGCCCATCACTCTGTTGTTGTACGCCTCCATAAGTTTTTTATAGGCAATCGAGCTACCTATCACCCATTTCTCAGAACCACCACAAGGAGTAAAAACCCTAGCACCCTCACCCATTACAAGACCGCCAGAAAAAATCAAGTCACCTTGTGAAAAAGCCCCAACATCTTTCAAGAGATTATTTTCTACAACCAGATACTTTGAGACGCCTACCGACGGCCGTGCCGTCATCGGTTCATCTGCCTTTCTTTCTGCGTAATTCACTATAGCCACTCCATCTTTAATTTGTATATTTTGTGGAGCAATTCTGTCACCCAAAAATGCAACATCCAATCCTGTATACTTTTCTTCTTTATTTATTGATACAGCTACATAGTAGAATATTCCACTACCACCACCACTTTGAGTCAGGAAGACAACCGCGTCCTTTACCCCATCTTCATTCATATCACCAAAATATGGGCTACCAAAAACTCTTGTAACAACTTTTGATTGCGAACTTGGGATGGCTTGCTCGGCTATGCCATCTACGAGATTAACCTTCAAACCTTCTATAGTGTATGTTGTGTTTAAAGGATCTGAGCCAAGAGAACTTTCTGCAGGCTTGTTTTTGTTAGTGAAAAAAAATACAACCGAAATTAAAATAATAATTGTTATGAGAAGTAAGGACAGTTTAGTTTTATTCATAGAAACATATTATAACATATGTGACGCGTAGATAGAACATTTATTACTGATTTGATACACTATTACAATGAAGTCTGAAATACTAGAATCCCTTCGTAAAAATTTTGAGGGCGATATTGACACAACCCCAGAAACCTTAAAAACTTATTCTCGGGACGCAAGTTTGTTTGAGATTAAACCGGAATTAGTTCTTTTTCCAAAACACAGCAAAGACGTACAAAGTATTGTTCGTCTTGTAAATGAGCACAAGAAAGAGAACCCTTCTCTTTCTATTACTGCACGTTCAGCTGGAACGGATATGACTGGCGGACCTTTAAACGAATCTATTATTTTGGATTTTACTAGATTCATGAATAAAGTATTGGAAGTGAAACCGGATTTTGCTATTGCGGAACCAGGGTGTCTTTATAGAGACTTTGATAAAGAAACACGAAAAATAAACCGAATGATGCCGGCCTACACAGCCTCAAGAGACATTTGCGCGCTTGGTGGGATGGTTGGCAACAACGCAGGTGGAGAAAAAAGTATAAAGTACGGAAAAGTAGAAAACCACATAAAAGAACTTGATATTATTTTTTCTGACGGTAAGGAGTACACCGTGAAACCATTAACCAAAAAAGAACTAGAGGAAAAAATAAGTAAGAATGATTTTGAATCGGAGCTTTATAAAAAGGTTTGGCAACTCATAGAGAGTAATTACGATGTCATAATGTCAGGTAAACCCGATGTATCTAAAAATTCCTCTGGATATTACCTTTGGAATGTATATGACAAAGAAACTGGAACTTTTGACCTTTGTCGGCTTATAGTCGGCTCTCAAGGAACATTGGGGATTGTGACAAAAATAAAATTTAACCTAGTTCCTACACCAAAATACTCAAACTTACTTGTCGTATTCCTGCCATCATTGGACCATATCAGTGATTTAGTGAAAAGAATTGTCCCATACAAACCAGAAAGTTTGGAAACATACGACGACAAAGCTATGATTCTGGCTGTTAGATTTTTCTTTGATTTTATCAAGCGACTTGGTTTTTGGAGAGCGTTTAAGCTGGGATTACAGTTTATTCCTGAAACTTTCATGATGATTACGGGCGGGGTTCCTAAAATTGTTCTAATGATAGAATTTACTGGACAAGATGAGAAGGAAGTTAAAGCGAAATTAATAGATATTAGAGAACACATAACTGACTTTCATTTCAAAATGCATATTGCCAGAAATTCTGGTGAGGCAGAAAAATATTGGGACATAAGGCATGAGAGTTTTAACCTCCTACGAAGTCACGCAAAAAATATGCGAAGTGCTCCTTTTGTAGACGATATAGTGGTTAAACCAGAAGTACTACCAGAATTTTTACCTAAGGTTAAAGCTGTCTTGGATTCATACAAACTAGACTATATGGTACAAGGGCACCTAGGAAATGGAAACTTCCACCTTATCCCTCTAATGAACCTTGCCTCCCCTATTTCTGCGGATATTATTTTGGAAATTTCAGAAAAAGTATATAAAATTGTAAAGGAATACAAAGGCTCAAATAGTGCAGAGCATAACGATGGCATCGTCAGATCACCATATCTCAGAGAACAGTTTGGTGAGAAAATTTACGCACTCTTTGAAGAAACTAAAAAAATATTTGACCCTCAAAATATTTTTAATCCAAATAAAAAGGTTGGCACCACCGTGGAAAACATAAAGAAGTGGATAATAAAGATAAACTAGATGGCAGGAAGAAAATTTAAAATGCATTGGTGGCAGGATAGTTTATACAGAATGCTTGTAGTTTTGGCACTAATTATTCTTTACTCGCTTATTTTTAATAAAACACCAATTGAGTACTATGAGGAGCTTACGATTTCAAATACTGAGGAAAGTAAAACTGTTTATCCGCGACCGTATTCAGACGAGCATATTACCGTAAATGCTATCATCGCCGACCCTAGATTTAAACAGCTTGCAGTCTTCGACCGAGATTCACTACTAGCGAACAGCTTTAGTTCTATACAGAAAAACGAAGCTAGTCGCCTTAACGGCGACCCGCCGAAGAGGCGGGAGAGAGGTGTTTGGCTTTGGACTCCAGTTTTAGATATTACCCCTAGATATAGAAACACTATTATATCTAGTGCAAGGAAAAACAATATGACTCACATTTATATGTCTATAGATACCTATCTAGATATCTATGTAATGCCAGATGGAGAAGAAAAAACAAAAATCAAAAAGGAATTCGATTCTAGTGTGGAAAATTTTATTATTGAAGCAAACAAAGTTGGCATAGAAGTAGATGCTGAAGGTGGTTGGAGAAACTGGGCAGAAAATGGACACTCCTACAAAGCTTTTGCCGTTTTAGACTATGCTATTAGATTTAACAAAACTCATAAAAATAAATTTAGAGCGTTCCAATATGATGTTGAGCCTTATATGTTGGAAGGATATAAAAAAGACAAAAAGGCAGTACTCTCAAATTTTCTTGATTTAGTAAATGTGACCGTGAGTAGACTCAATAGAAGCGACTTAGAGTTTAGTGTGGTTATACCTGAGTTTTACGACGATAGTGGGGAGACTCCAAAATTTACTTATCGAGGCAAATCTGGATATACCGTAAATCACCTCCTCCGAGTTTTAGATAGAAGACCAATGAGTCAGATAATCGTTATGTCCTATCGAAACTTTAGTTTAGGAAAGAATGGTTCAATTGAAATATCCAAGGATGAAATAGCTGAGGCAAACAAGCACAGCACAAAAATAATTCTCGCCCAAGAGACTGGAGATGTTGAGCCTCCTTACATAACTTTCCACAAAACTTCTAGAAAACATTATGAGAAACAGGTAGCTCTTCTCCAAAATGCTTTCTCTTCTGACAAAAGTTTTGGAGGCATAGCAATTCACTACGCCAATGCTTTTATGGAACTGAAGTAAAATTGACACTAAATATCAAAAATGTAGACTTCAAGTGGGAGTGTACAAATGAACCTAAGATCGCTTTGGAGAAAAGCCGATTCACTGAGGGGGTGCTTGCACCACCTGCGAACACACGTTGGAAGACGGCAGGTTGAGTGGGATGTTGAGGACCCATTTCGGATGAACAGTGATTACCTAGTCGAGAAGAATGAGTTCGTCGCGGACGAAGCCAAACTTCTCTCGAGTAAGTCTTTTCGGAGATTGAAAGACAAGACTCAAGTCTTCACTAATCCAAAAAATCCTTTTATCCGTACAAGACTTGATCATGTTTTGGAGGTAGTTGCAGTCTCAGTTATTACCTCTGACATGCTTGGTCTCAACACAGATCTTGTTCGTGCGGCAGCTATCGGTCACGATATGGGTCACGTACCGTTTGGCCACCCTGGTGAACATTGGATGGCTAAAGCTATGCAAAAGCCCATGTTTTGTCATGAGGTAATGGGACCCGTACTTGCTCAAACCGTTGAGCGTAGTGGTAGAGGGCTCAACCTCACACACGAAACTCTTGAGGCAATGATGCGTCACAGTGGCAACATGGCGAAAGAAGGCATGTCTGCTGAAGCGTGGACGCTCAGATTTACTGACAAATTCACGTACATCTTTCACGATATCAACGATATCGTGGGAAGAATGCGCTACCCTGTCCGAGACGAACTCACCCAAATTGCAAACGAATTTGGTGAGAATCAAAGACAGAGAACCTCAACTGCCATCGCCGGCCTTGTGCTTGAATCATCAGAGCTTAAGAAAGTTAGCTTTGAAGTTTCGGAACTCGGTCAGAAGTTCAAGAAGCTTCGCGATTTGATGTATGAAGTCTATCCTAGGGTAACTAGACAAGATGTGGGGACATCGCTTGAGCCGGTCCTGAATCTACTTACCACGCTTGGTATTGGGGATCCATTTCTTCTTCTTACTCTAATGACTGACAGGGATATCATTTTGCTCAACTCGGAGAGCAATCTCGATATGCAAGCCTTCAACAAGACCTCAGTTTGTGAAGTTGTTCCGCACTTAGGTAAAATTGGCAAGGTCGACTTGTGCGATCCTTGCCTTGATTGGTAAATAGAAAAACCCCTACCTGCTAGCAGGGAGGGGTTTCTCCATTTAGATTTAATTTGGATTAAGATAAATGTGCTGAAACGAGTTTAGTCATCTCAAACATGTTCACAACTCCCTTTCCTCCAAACACTTTCTTTAGGTTAGCATCAGCGTTGATGTTTCTCTTGTTCTTTGGGTCCTGAAGATTGTTCTTCTTGATGTATACCCAGAGTTTCTTAACAACTTCTGATCTTGGCATTGGTCCTTTTCCAACCACTGTTGCCAAATCTGCACTGATATTCATAGGCTTCATAAACGCTGAATTTGATTTTGCCATAATTTTAAATTAATTAACTAATGTTTCTATTATACACCCTCCTCCCTATAGAGTCTAGGTAGAGAAAAGTGGACAAGTGCGATAAATTTACGTGTAATAATTAAAATTCATCCCAACCTCTATCATCTTTACCTGTAGTCTGCTCACAATTCCCTTTGTTATATTTATTAATCATATCGCCTATAAGATTATCTAATTGTTCAATCAAACTTTCAACCTCAGCCCAAGTTAGATCGGTTTTAAGAACTCTATCTGACATCCAGCTATAGTCAAGCATTAAAGAGGTCCATTGATCACGAATGCCGTAAATTCTCTTAGCAATTATTCTACATTCATCATAGCTTAGAGAAGAGCTAGAATCTCCATCCCCCCCTATCATAAGCTCTGAGTCACTCCACGCTGCTTTTGAAGTGGATAAATTTAATGTGTCACCTATTGTAAAATCATAATTCTGTACAAAAGCCTTTTTATCCTTTGCTGCATCATATCCTTGCAGGAAAGCCGCAACCTTTCTTTCAGTCTTCATGCTTTGATACTCTAGCATCCCCCACTGTGAACCTAGAGTAACTAGAACACCCACGACTACTCCAATCACTAACTTTTTATTAAGACCTGTCATGAAATTTATATTAAGGGATTAATTATTAACCTAATAATTATACAATCTAAATACGATACTGAAAAGTAGGGTGTGGATAAAGAGAAGAATCTAAAACTAATAATTTAATATTCTATATTTATTGGGAAAGAGATAGAGGCGTCATTCTCTGGAAGTCCCGAGGGGTTATCCTTGTGCAAAATAAGCGTAGCTGGGCCAATGTATGACAAAGGAACTTTTACGGTCGCTTCAAAAGGAACGAAATTCTCTGTCATCCACTCGTCTTTGGCGGTAGCAATAAACATTCCGAAGGACTTTCCGTCTTTATCTAAAACTTCTATCGGGAAAGATGCTTCAAAAAACCAGTAGCCCCTTGCCTCGCCTATTACCTTAAACTCTTTGCC